>JASIJW010000016.1:0-10519 GCA_030050035.1 Acidobacteriaceae bacterium
CCGTCGCAAACCATTCACCTGCGTGCACTGGCGCTGAATCGCGCCGATCGCCATGCCGCTGCCGGGCAGGCGTTGACCTTCGAGGTGGAAGACCCGCGCGGCAACAAGGTATTCCGCAAAGCCGCGGCAACCGACGGCTTCGGCGTGGCCTCGGCAGAGTTTACCCTGGCTGACGAGGTGAATCTCGGTACATATCACGTGCGCGCCACGATAGGTGAAGCAAACAAAAGCGCTGCGGAGCTTACGGTAAATGTGGAGCGGTACGTATTGCCAAAGTTCCGCGTGGCCATTGATTTTGCAGCCAAAGACGGAAAGCCGAAGCGTGATTACCGTCCTGGCGATCATGTAACCGGCGTGGTGAAAGGGAGCTATTTTTTCGGCAAGCCTGTGGCCAATGCGGCCGTGACGATCAAGGCCTCGGCGATGGACGCGGAGCTTTTCGATGCAGCGACGGCGGAAGGCCGAACCGATGGCGATGGCGCGTACCGCTTCGATCTCGTCTTGCCGCGATTCTTTGCCGGCGATGGAAAGCATCCTGGAGCGGTTCCGGTGGTCGTGGAAGCAACAGTGAAGGATGCGGCGGAGCATGCGGAGACACGCGGCGAGCCGATTACTGTCAGCGAGGCGCCGCTACTGATCACGGCTGTTCCCGAAGGCGGCAAGCTGGCGCCAGGCCTCGAAAACGAGGTGTATGTCCTGGCCTCTTATCCCGATGGAACGCCCGCCATGGCAGATCTGGAAGTACGCGCAAACCGTACGAAGAAACTCGTAAAGACAGACGATGCGGGCATCGCAACCGTCCGGATTGCTGGCGATGACGCCAACCGCGTTCTTCGCATCGACGCCGATGATCACAAGGGCAATCGCGTCTCCCAGTCCGTGACCCTCGAAGAGCGCGCAGGAGAAAATCAGGTGCTGGTGCGAACCTCGCACGCGGTGGTTAAACCCGGCGACCGCATGGAGATTCTCGTGCTGTCGACGCAGCAGAGCGGGACGGCGTACATCGATCTGGTGCATGAAGGACAGACCATTCTTACTCGCGATGTAGATCTGGAGAACGGACGCGCCGAGCTGAATCTGATCGCTACTCCGGAGATGAGCGGAACGCTGACAATCAGCGCCTATTTGATCGGCAGGAATAGCCGCGAGATCGAGGACCAGAGACTGGTCTTCGTGCAGCCTGCCGATGAATTGTGCATCCAGGCCGTCGCCGACGCACTGAGCTACCTTCCCGGCGGAGAAGCGCACGTGCGCTTTCACGTGACTAATCAAAAGGGCGAAGGCGTGAGCGCCGCGCTGGGACTGGAGGTGGTGGATCAAGCTGTGTTCGCGCTCGCCGAGAAACAGCCCGGGTTTGCGAAGGTCTTCTTCTATCTGGAAGAGGAATTGATGAAGCCTCACTACGAGATTCATTCCCTATCTGCGGAACAGGTTGTCGAACCGGTTGAAAGCGGATCTGCGGAATCGCATGATCGCGCAGCGCGAGTACTGTTTGCGGCTGCGGAGACGGTGGTTCCGCACACGCTGAAGACGGATGCCGGTCAAGCGTTGCCCGAAATACGGATGGCTGAATACCGGGCGCGGTACCAGAGCGCTCTTCTGGAGTACGTCAGGCAACTCGTCGCAGAGATGAGAGATGTGCGGTCTGATCAGGATGCGTCTTCAGCGTTCCAAGCATTGAGGGACGCGAGCGGCCGCGCGCCGCGCGATGCCTGGGGCACAGAACTGCGTCTTGAGCCAGCCGGATTGTTCAACGGCGGCGATCGCTGGTATGTAGTGCGCAGCGCAGGGCCCGATCGCGAATTCAACACGGCGGACGATCTGGTTGTGTGGCTCGAACCGCGAAGCAGATCTGCATCGAATGGGCCGATGTGGGGGACGATGCGCCGGGGGGGAACCATCACGGTCCGAATGGAGCACAACCGCGGCCCCGACGATGGGCTGGCCGGGATGGCCGGCACAGTGATGGATACATCGGGCGCAGTTGTTGCCGGGGCGCAGATTCGAATTCTGCGCACCGAAGACGGAAAGAGCCGTAATGGCACAGCCGATGCATCGGGCCAATTCTCATTTGCTGCATTGCCTCCGGGCCACTACAGGGTGGAGGTCCAATCGCCGGGCTTCGCAATAAGCGTCGGCACGGTCTCTCTCGCAATGCGTGATCGCGGAGTTCTTTCCGTGCGGCTGGAAGTCGGATCTGTAACACAGGCCGTGACGGTTGCAGATGCGGCTCCGGTGTTGATGACGGAGATGTCGGTGGAAGCAGTTGGCAGATCCACAGGTGCATTTGCGTTAAACGGGCCAGTGGCCGCACCCCCTCCCATGCCGCCAATGGCAATAAAGGCAAAGATGAAGGGCAATGCAGCGGATTCCGGAAGCGCATCGAGCGGGCACATCCGTAGCTACTTTCCCGAAGCGCTCTACATCAACCCCGAAATACTCACCGACGGCAACGGCAGAGCGAGCGTCGCAATCCCGATGGCTGACTCGATCACGACCTGGCACATGGCAATGATTGCTTCAACGCAGGCAGGCGCGTTGGGGACCGAAACCTCGGAATTGAAGGTATTTCAGGATTTCTTTGTAGATCTGGATCTTCCGGTAACGCTCACGCAGGGAGACACAGTTTCGATCCCCGTGGCCATTTACAACTACGCAGACCACGATGGAAACGTGGACCTGAAACTCGAGGCCGGGGATTGGTTCCGGCTGGATAGCGCCGGGATACAGACTGTCAACGTCGCGGCAGGGCAAGTCGGCGCGACGCAGTTTACCATCACCGCAAACAGGATAGGCAAGTTCAAGCTTACGGTCACTGGCCACATGCACGGTGGTTCGGAGCGCGAAGACACGGTGATCCGCGAGATCGAAGTCGTGCCGAACGGCGAAGCCAAAGAGATTGTGTTCAATGGACGGCTGGATAGCAAAGTGCGTCAAAGCGTCCGCTTCCCTTCATCTGCCATCCCATACGCGAGCAAAATCTTTGTGCGGCTCTATCCCGGGCCGCTAAGCCAGGTGATCGAAGGGATGGACAGCATTTTGCGCATGCCCTTCGGATGCTTTGAGCAGACCTCGTCGAGCACCTATCCGAATGTGCTCGCCCTGGACTATATGAAGCGGACCGGGAAGCTGACGCCAGAGGTTCATGCCAAGGCCGAGGGCTTTATCGCAACCGGCTACCAGCGGCTCCTAACGTTCGAGGTCCCAGGAGGAGGATTTTCCTGGTTCGGAAATGCGCCGGCCAACAAGATTCTCACCGCTTATGGGCTCATGGAGTTTCACGACATGGCGCACGTCTACGACGTGGACCCGGCGGTGATTGCGCGCACGCGCGACTGGCTGATCGCGCTGCAGCAGCCGGATGGAAGCTGGAAGCCGGACACGCAGTTCATCAACGAAGGCGCTACGAACCGCTTCAACACGGACGCCGTGCGCATTACGGCATACATTGCGTGGGCGCTCGAATCGGCAGAATACAAGGGTCCGGCAATCGAGCGGGCCAGGCAATACATCGAGCAGCATCTTGACGGCAACATGGATGCATACACTCTGGCTGTAATCGCAAACTTGGCAGCAGAGAACTCGAGGGACTCGAACCTCAAGCAGCGCGCGCTGCGGATGCTTCGTGACGCGGTGACGGAGAAGGGCGACTCTGCGTGGTGGTCAACAGTGGAGACCGGCGTTTATGCCACCGGCGAGAGCGCGGCTGTTGAGACAACAGGGCTTGCAGTGCAGGCGTTTCTTAAGGCCGGCGGATATTCGGACGTAGTGCGTAAGGCGCTCGTGTGGATTACCTCAAAGAAGAATGGAGATGGCAATTGGGGAACAACGCAGGCAACGATTATGGCTTTGCGCGCGCTGTTGACCGCCTCTGAACAGAGCGGCAGCGACGCGCACGGAACAGTAGAGATCCTGCTGAACGGGACGAAGGTTGCAAATGTCGCGCTCGCCAAAGACAACAACGATCTACTGCAGCAGTTCGTGCTGCCACCCGCCGGCGCGGATAGCGACAACGAAGTCGAAATTCGATTCTCAGGCGAAGGCGGAATGGCCTATCAGATCGCCGGGCGATACTTTGTTCCCTGGCAGACCGAGAGGGCTGCTGAGCCGCTCGCAATCGCGGTGACCTACGACCGGACGCGGCTGGCAGAGGATCAGGTGGTGACGGCTACTGCGACGATCCGCAACAACATGGACAAGACCGCAGAAATGGTGATGGTGGATCTGGGCATTCCCCCAGGATTCGAGTTGCTGAGCGAGGACCTGCAGAACATGGTGGAGAAAACGGCGAGCGCAAAGAGCGGGAGGCTCGAAAAATTCAGCATGACGGCAACGCAGGCAATCCTCTATTTTGACTCAATCGCGCCGCACAATTCGTTTGAGGTGCGTTACCGCCTGCAAGCGAAGTATCCAATTCGCGTGAAGGGATTCGCATCGCGGGTGTACGAATACTACGATCCAAGCGTGAGTGCGTCAGCAAGGCCCGCGCAGTTTGAGGTAAGTGGACGCTGACGGGCCCGTTGCCGAGGGTGGATAGGCAGTTGGTGGCAGGCGCCGGAGAGCCCGGCCGCTTACTTGTCCGCGGCTGCGCTGCGACCCGGCCGTTCGTTCAGGTCGATCTCAAGTTGCTGGCATTTCTTGTACAGGTGGCTCCTTTCGAGTCCGAGTGCCTTGGCCGTCTGCGTGATCTGAAACTGATGCCGTTCTAGCTCCGCCAGCACCGTTTGCCGCTCGAAATCGAACACACGCTGCGCAAGCGGTGCTTCAAAAATTGATCCGCTTTGCGCCGTTCGCACGCCTGCCGCGATGCACGGCAACGAACTCCGCACCGTATCGGCATCTACCTCCCCATCGGCAAGCAACAGCAGACGCTCCACGATATTGCGCAACTCGCGGATATTGCCCGGCCAACTGTAGCGCTGCAGGTCCTCAATTGCGGCCGGAGCGAAGACCACCGGTTTCCATCCATTCAGCGCGCAGATCTGACGCGCAAAATGCTCCACCAGCGCGGGAATATCCTCACAGCGCTGTCGAAGCGCGGGCAGTTCCACGGGAAAGACGACCACGCGATGATAAAGGTCGCGGCGAAACTCGCCGGCATCGACCAGCTTTTCCAGATTGCGGTGCGTGGCGACCACGACGCGCACATCCACGGCGATGGGCTTGCCCGCGCCGATGCGTTCGACCTCGCCCTCTTCGAGAACACGCAGCAGCTTTGCCTGCATGGCCAGCGGCATATCGCCGATCTCGTCGAGGAAGAGCGTTCCCCGGTGCGCCTGTTCGAATTTGCCCGTATGCCGTTGCGCAGCTCCGGTAAAGCTGCCCTTCTCGTGGCCGAAGAGTTCGCTTTCAATCAGTTCCGCCGGCACCGCCGCGCAATTCAGCGTCACGAACGGTCCTGCGGCGCGGTGACTCTTCTCGTGCAGTGTGCGCGCCACGAGTTCCTTGCCGGTGCCGGTCTCGCCATAGATGCACACGCGCGACTCGCTTGCGGCTACGCGTTCAATCTGAGCCATCACGCGGCGCATCGTCTCGCCGGCAAAGACCAGCGTATGCTTTCCAACGCGGGCGCGTAGGTCACGGTTCTCGGTTTCGAGGCGAGTGAGCTTGAGCGCGTTTTCCAGCGTGACGAGAAGTTTTTCAGTGGAGAGCGGCTTTTCCAAAAAATCGAGCGCGCCCAGCCGCGTCGCCTTGACTGCCATCTCGATATGCGCCTGCCCGCTCATCATCACCACCGGAGCGGCAACGCCCGCGGTCTTCAGATCTTCGAGCAGCTCCAAACCGTCGCGGCGCGGCATGACGACATCGCTCAGAATCAGGTCGAATTGCTGTGAGCGCGCCAGCTCCAGCGCGCGCGCCGCATTGTCGCACACCGTGGCTTCGTGACCAGCCAGGCGGAAAGCACGGGAAAGCGACGCCAGCGTGTTGGCCTCATCGTCGACAATAAGAATGTTTGCCTTTGCGCTCATCCTTCCAACCTGGGCAAGGTAATGGTAAAGGTTGCGCCTTCGCCGGTGCGGCTTTCGACTGTAATCGTGCCCGCGTGATCGGCGACGACTGACTGCACAATAGCAAGCCCCAGTCCGGTTCCATACTGCTTGGTGGTGTAGTAAGGCGTAAACAGCCGCTGGCACTCTTCTGGAGTGAGACCCTTGCCAGTGTCAGCGACGCGCAGCTCGATCTTGTCGCCGGAGGGACGCGCAGTGATCGTCAGCTTACCGCCATCGGGCATGGCGTCCATCGCGTTCAGCACCAGGTTCGAGAGCGCGCGATGCAGCAGCTCGGGATCGGCGTTGATCAGCGTCGGCCCGCATGCAACTTCGGCCACAAGCCGGATCTTCGCCTCTGCAGCCGCACTTTCATAAAGCGCTCGCGAACGCTCCACCAGATCTGCCGCGTCGATAAGCTCCAGTTCCGGCTTTGGCATTTTGCTGAAGTCGCTGAAGCGCGCGATGATGCTCTTCAGATTCGAGATCTCGGTGCCCAGCGTGGCCGTGCTCTCACGAAACACCTCATCGAACTCCGCGGCCGGCAGCGCCCGCGCACGCACCAGATTCTCGACCGTGAGCTGCAGCGGGAACAGCGGGTTCTTGAGCTCGTGCGCCAGCCGCCGTGCCAGCTCGCGCCAAGCTGCAACGCGCTCGCTCTGGATCAGCCTTTGGCGCTGGCTGGCGAGCTCGCCAGTCATGTGATTGAAGCTCCGCGCGAGCACGCTCAGCTCGCCGCGGCCGCGCTCGGGAACGCGCGTTTCCCAGTTGCCCGCAGCCACCTCTTCAGCGGCCTGTGCCAACTGCTCGATCGGCTGTGAAACACGGGCTGTGATCCACAAGCTAAAGGCAATCGCCAGCAGAATGCCACCGGCGGCCACGCCGTAAGCGATCGCGCGAATATGCTGCTGTGCCTCGACCATGCCACGGCGCGCAATCGCCACGGTCAGCACCGCAAGCACATTCCCCTGCTCATCGCGCAGCGGAATCGCTGTCGCGCTCAGGCTGTCTTCACGGCGTCCACTCGTGTCTACAATGCCGCTTGCCGGTTGCCCGGTCTTGAACGCGGCGGCGATCAGCGTTTGATAATGCGGCGCATCAGGCAGCGCGCCAGCTGGTCCCAGGAGGCGCGATGGATCGAATGAGCTGGCTGAAGGCATTGCCGTTGTGCTCGCTGCCAGCGAGACGATAGCCTGCGTTCCCGCGTCGCCGTAAAGCCCGATCTCCATACTTGGCGCAACCGGCAGGTCAGCGAGGAAACGCTGATCGAGCCGCTCTCCGGCGATCAGCCGCACTGTTCCGTTGCCAATCGGCCGCACTGCAAATAGTCCCAGCGCCGAAGATCCGTCCGGCAGATCTTCGCGCTTCAGAAACGCCTTCTGTCGAGCGCTGGCTGCAGCCGGTTCCGGATAGCCGAACCGCGCCGGCCACTGCGCGGAGCTGATTACATTTCCATCGGGCCCGACGATCTCGAGGAAATCGAGCTGCGCGTCCTGTGCCATTGCTCCGGCGTCGGTCAAGAATGGTGAAGCGTCGCCGGATTGCGTAATCTCAAATGCCATTGCGCGTGCCCGCTCGGTCGCAACCAGCCTATCAACGGTCGAAGCTACTTCCGCAGAGCGATGCTGAAACTCGCGCTGAAACTGGCTCACAAATAGAGCAGTCTCCTCCTGGTCGCGCTGCTCGAAGACATGCCGGATACGCACGAGCACGGTCCATGCGACCGCGGCAACTGCGGCGGCCACGGTAAACGAGAAGAGCAGCAGCAGCTTCTGGCGCAGGCTCATGGCGCGGCCTCCACCATGGCTGACGCCGGCACCGAGGCTGAAGCGAGATCGGGCGTGCCATCTGCGTTCAATTGCAAATCGTGCACGCGATCGCCGATTGCGTATGCGCGGGGCAGATCGAGAAGAGGCAAAATCGTGTGCAGATCGAGAAAATCGCGCTCGAAGCGAAACAGCGCCTCTGGATCGCGAGCGGATACGAAAGATGTTTGCCCAGCGGCCAGCAAAAGGCTCGCCAGCACGCCGGCCGGATCGGAGCCTGCGATCGGCAGCTTCGTCAGCACAAGGTCGGCGTGCTGCGTATTCGCTGCGGCCGTCTGCACATTGAATCCCGCCTCGCGCAGATTGAGCGCTAGCCTCTGCGCCGTTAGTTGCATCGCGCTGTCTCCATCGGTTCGCAGCGTGAGCGGCGAAGGGTTCAGCCCCCCGCGCAGCGCGTTCGCCCTGTTCAGGTCGCGATCTGCCGGAAACAGGAACGCATACCCGCTAAGTGACTGCGGAAGAAGGCTCGCTGTGACCTCGCCCTGCTTTTGAAAGATCACGTTGTACAACGCACTGCGATCGATGGCGTGTGCAATGGCTGCGCGAAGCGCGGGATTCGCCAGCGGACCGGAATCCGAAACTTCGATCGCGAGCAGCATGACCGGCAGCGAAGTGATTATGGTTAGCCGTTGCTGCTGCGCCTGCCGTAACTGCGCCGCGGGAATTTCGACGACATCGGCGCGACCTACGCTCAGGTCGAGCCATTGATCGCGGATCGCACGATGCGACGTGAGGATGATTTGATCGGCGAATGGGCGGCCCCGCCAGCAGTTCTCATTCGCGGCTAGTGTCAACGTGTTGCCCGCGGTGGAAGCCACCTGGAACGGACCTGTTCCCGTTGGCTGGGTTGGAGTCTGCCCATCGGCAGTACGTGTGAGTTCAATCACAAAAGCATCGCCCGCCAGCAGTGCGGGAAGGTTCGGCAGCGGCGACTCGCTGGTGAAGACGAGAGAGGAGCCCACTGCACGCACCGCCGTCCAAGGGCAGTTCGCGTTACAAGCGAGGTTCAACGACATGGCGGCAGTGGTCGCATTCAGCGGCAAACCATTGTGGAATTGCACATTCGAACGCAGCCGGAACTCCCAGCGATGGTCGTTATCGTCCGATTGCCAGCTCGCAGCAAGCGCCGGCTGCACCTCGCCATTGGCATCGAGCGATGTGAGGCCGTCGAGGACCATCCTGCGCGCCAAACCGTCTGCGCCCTGCCATGCATCGCCTTCGATCTCCACATGCAGCGCTCCGCCGTAATGCGGCCGTGTGCGCGCGTGAGCCGGCAATGCCACGAGCACAGCCGCAAACAAGGCCAGGAAAGAACTAATTGCACAGCGCCGAAACACGATCCACCTCATATTGGTTCTGAGCGTTGCGCACAATTGCTACGACAGATTTGCGATCGGGCGCAGCGCTGAGCGCCGTCACAGTTCCTTGAATATCGAGCGGTTCGCTTACGGGCAGAGCTTCCAATGCCGGCAGCTCGTATGCGCGGAGGCTGTCATTGGCTGCGTCTCCTGAGCTGGAGACGACCACTTGTGTTCCCGCTCCGCAGCCGGATTGGAGCACGGCAAAATCGCTGCCCCAGTCGCGCGTGCCCGCGACGGAGTGGAGCGTGCCGTCCTTGACAATCTGCACTCTGCCATCAACACCGCCGACCAAGAGCGCGGCGCCTGCTGGTTGCGGCAGCACAGCCAACGCATAGAACGGCGGCAACGCAAGCCCTGGATCGGGTACGAGCACGCCTGTGAAGTAGTTGCGCGCCGGGTTGTAAAAGGCGCGAATCGCAGGCGAATTCCCAACCGCATTCTCAACCTCCCACGGATCGTCGCTTGCCTGACACGTCGCGGGAAGGGTCGCGGGCGCCGCATTGACCGCACAATGCACGCCAGGAAGCCAGGCTTCCACTCCCGAAGGTCCCGGCTCCAGCATGCCGCGCGGATCGCGCGACAGCAGCGGCTGCGCATCCAGATTCGCCCGCTGCTGTTCCTGCCATTGGTCCGCCACGCGGGTGTAGAAGACGATTTGCCCCGGCGTGAGCGCGACCAGTCCCGCCCCCATCTCCATTGCGGCCAGAACTGGCTCGCGCGCCGTCAATATTGTCTGCCTGCGCAGCACAAGCGCACCGGCAGACCTGGCTGCATCCGCGGGCGCCTGCCCAAGCTCAACCATCGCGACTTTTGTTTGATCCCCTTCCACAATCTCCGCTACCCACAGGCGCTCGTGCACGCTCTCGCTCAGCGTCACGCGAATCACATTGGCGCTATCGTCTCCGGCCGGCGTTATCCCATGCGTCTTCAGATCCTCCGAAAGCAGCTCGCGAATGACGGGAACTTGATCGGCGGGAATGGAAGAAAGATTCTGCATCGTAAGCCGCGCCTGCCCGGGGCCAAGGATGTCGGCGATGCGAGCGGCGAGCGCGGATGCAGGCTGGTCCCAGTTGCTCGAAGCAGCAGAGACCGGCCGGAGCAGAGCGCCAGCGAGCACCGCGATGAACCAGATCGGCTTCGTGGGCTTCATATTTTCTGTCTTTTCTCGTTGGGCGGATTATATCGTCTGGCCTGCAGGACAACCCGATTCTAATGCAGTCCTTTCTCAATTCGGCCGGAAACTGTCCATAAGGTGCATGTAGATGCGATCATCCGTCATTGGCTGTGTCTTGCCGTTGCCACTCGAAACGGTGAAGAGATAGAGCTGCCTGCGCAGAACAAAATA
>JASIJW010000130.1:0-6723 GCA_030050035.1 Acidobacteriaceae bacterium
ATTATCTGATCGAATGGATTCGCTGCCTCGGCGTTTATGGTACGAGCGTCCTTGTCAGCTTGGCTGGGCTGCCGATTCTCGTTGCGCTCTTGCGTCCTCACTTGCGGAGCCCGGGATCGGCTTCCTATATCGCGGCGGCAATTATGACCGCGATCACGGTAATCTTCAGCTTTTTGGGCCACAAGAACATATCATTCGCTTCGCCGCCCCGCGGTGCAAAGAAAACTTAGCGAGATCTCCCGATCGGGCTGATACTGGTGACTCAACATGGTCGAGTGGATCGTAACCGGGTTTCTGTTATTCAGGCTTTGGGCGCCGCGCGTGGGCGTGTGGGAAGCCCTGCGCGGATGCGTGTGGGTGATCGCGCGGAAAGCCTTCCCAACCAAAAAGGCGCTGGCCAGCCATCTTATACCTCGCTCAAGGACGCTGCAGCTCGAGATACCGGGAAGCGCCCATCCGTTTTATGCGCGATGGCCTGCTTCTGATTTGCATATCGTCTATATGGTTCTGACCCGTCAGGAATACGCGCCGATGACAGCCTACCTTGACCCCGCGGCTGAAGTTTTCTTTCTGGACCTGGGAGCCAATATAGGCGCGGCCTCAAGATATTTCCTCGAAACCTTTCCGCGGGCGCGAGTCATCGTCGTGGAGCCCGACGCTGGGAACGTTGCGATGTGCCACATGAACCTGGACCCGTATGGCGACAGGATCCAAATTATTCAGGCCGCTGTCTGGAGCCGGAATACCCGGCTCATTTTCGAGCAGGACTCGACTGAGACCGGAGTGGAGGCCGGCGTTCGGGTGCGAGAGCCGCTTTCCGGTGAAGAATCCACTGCCTCGGTCGCCGCGATCAACATCCCGGCGCTGCTTTCGGACGCGCGCGTTCCGCCGGGAACCCGGATCGCGTTGAAGATCGACGTTGAAGGCAGCGAGGAGGAAATATTCAGCAATTCGAGCCTGCATTGGCTCGATGAGGTCTCCTGCATCGCCATTGAGCTTCACGACAAGACCCGGAACAATTGCAGCCGTAACTTCTTCTCGGCGGTACAAGGCCGTCTGCTTGAACCTCCGAAAAAAATCAGTGAGACTGTCTTCGCTCACCTCAAACTACGCCAGAGAGTTGCCATTTCGAGGTAGCGCGCTCGGGCGGGACGGCGTACATCACTGTCTGAAAGCCGTCTCCTTCATATGCACGGAGATATAGCTTGTGTCTCGGCACCATCGCGCGAACCAGAAGCGGGATGCGCCAGATATCACTCTGCGTGTGATAGACGCAGATCGCCAGGATCGGCCGGTCGCGCTGGATCACCTGGCGCGCACCCTGCAGCGCATCGTACTCTGCGCCTTCGATGTCCATCTTGATAAAGGTCAGAGACTTGCCCTCGAATAGCTCGTCGATTGGAACACACTCCATGGGTGTTCCGATTTCTGTTGACTTTGAAGTCAATGTCCCCGTGGATTCAAAGGGCACGACTCCGCGAACCGCGCCGAGCGCACATGAATAGAGATGAATTCTCCGTCGCCGGTCCAGCTTCAAAGTTGTTGAAGCATATTCTTGGAGTCTGCGAAATGAGATGGCATCCGCCTCTACGGCATGAATGTCTCCGACGTTTGAGCCGCAAACGCTAAGGAGTTGGCGGATCGTATCGCCGTCAAATGCACCGCAATCAAGAACCGAATCGCCGCTATCGAGCCTGAATAAATCTTCAGGAAAGTAGGTATTCACCTGCGGGCGGCCTGGGAGGTCCCTGGCATCGCCCAGAGCTCGCCAGCGAATATTCGCTCGGTACACGTGAACTGACTGCACGTCCGCCCAAATATTCTCCGCTTCGAGGACTGCAGACGCGGCTTCATAGACCTTGTGAGGCGGTTCATTCAGCAGGTACAGTTGCAGAAATGTATCCGGGAATCGCCAAAAAAGTGGTGCGTATGTCGAAACCAGCTCACAACCCAGTCCTGTCAGTTCCGAGTTGGTTTCACTGTACCAGTGGCGATCATTCCAGATTGTCACGAGAAAGAGTGCTGTTTTACCGTATCTAAACGCCGCTTGCTCCGGGGAAAGAACGGGCACTCCCTCAATTTGGGAATCCCAGACAATTGGATTGTTATCTGAAAAGGCGAGAATTTCACATTTCATTTCGCGCAGAAGAGTAAGAGCGCGTCTACCCAGCGTACCTGCACCAAAGAGGACTACTCGCCGTGCGGTTCGACCAAGCAACTCTCCGAGAGCATTACGCTCGCGGTACCGCACGGCCTCTACAGGCTCTTCAAAAAGAGCCGTAAGGGGTACATCGACTCTCAAGCGTTGCCCGGCTTTCAAGAGCAGCTACTCCTCCAGCGGTTTGACGATCATGTTAGCTAAGAACTCCTCGCGTGGCAGGAACGGGTACATGTCTTCGAGGGGTTTGGAGACCATCGAGCCATTGGACTTCTGATAAGACTGAATGCGCGGAGCGCGCATTTCATCGGGAATCACCTTGACATCGACGACAACGGGGCCATCCATTGCCAAGATGCGGCGTACATCTTCGCGCAGATTAGTCTGATCCGATATGACAACGGACGGAATATTATAGGCAGCGGCTACTTTACTCAGATTAGGTACCGTAACGCCAGTCCTGCTGTCGCATCCGATGCTTGCCCGACCGAAGTAGCCCGCCTGCGAGGCGCGGATGGAGGCATATCCGTCGTTGTTGAGAACAAAAAACTTGACCGGGAGATTGAGTCGCGCGGCTGTCTCCAGTTCCTGGATGTTGAACTGAAACCCCCCGTCGCCATCGACGAGGATCGTCCTTTCGCACTGGTTAGCGAGGCACACCGCCAGCGACATGGGCAAACCAAACCCCATGGCACCCAGGCCGGCTGTGTGATAAATGCGCTGACCCGTTCGCGTAGGGCATGCAAGCAGAAAAATCTCGATGCCGCTGCCAGAGCTTCCTGACACGAGTAAATCGTCAGGATTCGACTCAGCTCCAATTACCTCTGCAAGATGAAAAATACTGACGCGGCCTTCGGGCTTGCGGTGTTCGTCGGTCACGACGGGGTAGCGAGTTTTCCAGTTGGCACAGCGCGCATTCCACGCCGAGTGCTCGCGCAGGCGAATGGTGTCCTTGTGGTGCAGCAATTCGCTCAGAAACGCGTGCGCGTCGGCGCAGATGGGCTGCTGAAGATGCGGATGCAGCTTGGCAAGCTCTGCCGGATCGATGTCGACTGCTGCTTTGTGTGCCTCGCGTGCAAGGTTTTGCGGCGCATACCCGGTGATGGCGAAGTCGAGGCGCACACCGATGGCCAGTAGAAAATCGCAGTTCTGCAAAGCAAAGTTTGCGCCCCGCGCCGCAACCGAGCCGGGACGTCCGACGTAGGTTGAGTCATCGCTGGGGACCAGGTCAGCCGCGCACCATGTGGCCACGGTAGGAACACCGAGCAGCTTGCGCAACTGCTCGAATTCGCGCTCAGCACGGGCAAGGCGGATCCCGTTGCCGGCGAAGAGCAATGGGCGTTCAGCCTGGTTCAGCTTCTCGATCAGGCGGCCGATTTCAAGCTCCAAATCCGACGCGCCGGGCTGCGCTGCGAGTTCGGAGGGATCAAAGGCTCGCAGACTTTCCGCATTGTCGACGGGCGCGGCCTGAACATCAAGGGGAATGTCAATCCAAACAGGCCCGGGCCGGCCATGCATCGCCAGGTACACAGCTTTCTCAAGATGGTAGCGAATCTCGGCTGGATCGAGAACGGTGACGGCGTACTTGGTAATCGGCTGCACGATGGAGACAATGTCCACTTCCTGCACGCCGAGTTGGCGCATGCCCAAAGGTTGGCCAGTGCTGTCAAACATCCGATCAGGGCGCTTCACCTGCCCGGAAACGAAAAGCGTGGGAGTTGAATCGAGCCAGGCGCCGGCAACACCGGTTACGGCGTTCGTGCCGCCTGGTCCGGTTGTCACCATGCAAACGCCAAGGTGATTCGTGGCCTTGGCATAGCTTTCAGCGCAGATCGCGCTTGCCTGTTCGTGAGAATTGCAGACCGGAGTCAGCCGGCTTTCGCTGGCTAGCGACTGATTCAGGTGCATGGCGCCGCCGCCAGTTACCAGAAACACATGCTTCACACCCTGGTCGGCGATGAAGCGCACGACGTAATCAGATAGCTTCATGAAATCAACCGTGACCGCCCGGCCCGGCCATCCGGGGCTTCAGAAACAGTTCCTTGGGATCGATTCCGCGGGAGGTCAGAATTGCATCGACCCACTCACGAACAGCGCCATTACCCCCGGTATGCTTGGCTACCACCCCGGCGCGCTCGAGGACGGCCGGCACGGCGCTCGCCGGTGCGGCCGAGAAGCCGGTCATCTCCATCGCGGACAAGTCGTTAACGTCGTCCCCCATGAAGGAAAGTTCAGACAAGGGAATACCGGTCGCTGCAGAAAACTCATGAAGCGCGGCAGCCTTGTCGCGGCAGCCTTTGTAGACGTACTGAATGTGCATCTTGATTGCGAAGCGGTCGACGAGGGGGCTGTCTTCGCCGGAAATGAGAGCGATTGCAATCCCGACGCGCTGCGCTAGCGAGATCCCCATGATGTCTGCAAAGCAGAAGCGCTTCCACTCTTCGCCGCCCGGGCCCCACCAGACACCGCCGTCGGTAAGCACCCCATCCACGTCAAGAACGATGCCTCGGATAGAGGCAAAATCAGTGTTTGAGGATGTTGATCCCATCATCCCGGACTATATTGCCGCACCTACGCGGCGAAGCTTCTTGATAATTGGCAGCTCGCGCTCATAGACACGCTTGATGCCGTCTCCCTTTGCTTGCTCCCAAAGGCGGATATCACGCACCAGCCGCGTGATGCCATTTGGCTCGAGCGATGCCGCCTGATCTGAGCCCCAGCTTGCACGATCGAGTGTAATGTGGCGTTCGACGCAGCTGGCGCCCAGTGCCGCAGCGCACACGCTTGTAGGAATGCCCGTCTCGTGTCCCGAGTACCCGATCGGCACTCCGTACCGTCTCGCCATAATGGGGATCGCACGCAAATTAAGCTCATCATAATTTGCGGGATAGGTGCTGGTCGCATGCATCAAAACCAGGTTGTGTTTGCCCAGCACTTCCAGGGCATGATCGATCTCGTCGTAGGTGCTCATCCCAGTCGACAAGATAATTGGTTTCCCGGTTCTACGAATGCGCCGCAAGAGGCTATCATCGGTCAGCGAGGCAGAGGCGATCTTGTAGATTGGCAAATGGAAGGACTCAAGAAAATCGACTGAGTCTTCGTCCCATGGAGAAGCAAACCAGGTCATCTTTACCGATTTGCAAAAGGCATCGATCTCCTCATACTCCTCTTGCTCAAACTCCAGACCGTATTTTAAGTCGCCGTTAGTAGGGCCAAATGGGTTCTCGCGCGGCTTGGCCAGTTCTTCAGATGTATACACGACATCAACCGTGCGCTTCTGGAATTTAACGGCATCGCAACCCGCCGCAACAGCCACACTGATCAACCTCTTGGCAATATCGATATTGCCGCTGTGGTTGATGCCGATCTCCGCAATTATGTAGCAGGGCTCCTCGTCGCCGATCAGCCGGTTGCCCACCCTAACGGTACCCATAGGTTTGCCCCACCTGCGGCCTTCCCGGCCAAAACAGCCCGGCTGCCGTCGCTTTCAAGCCCAGTTCCGCGATCATCATACCAAGGACAGGACCGCAACCTCTGGGAATTGCGAAACATCAAGGTTACTGAAGAGTTTCGGGCCTCACCAACGGAGCAACAGGCGGCATCTTGACGTTGCCACCAACCAGCCCTCAACCTGGAGCAACGAAGCCGCCACCTGAGCCTCTGCCAACGGCCCAATGTCGCCATCACTCAGTCCACGAGGGTTTATTCTTGGTGCGTGAAGCCCCTTCCGACTGAGGACCTCGAGCACGTCATGCGTCATACGCAGGCGCTGTGGGAGGCGGCACGTGGGCGCCGCATCTTCATCACGGGAGGCACGGGATTCTTCGGCTCTTGGTTACTTGAGAGCCTGGCCTTCTGTAATAGCAGGCTCAAGCTCAATCTGTCGGCGACTGTTTTGAGCCGGAATCCGGACGCCTTTATTCGCAGCATGCCGCACATAGCCCAAGAGGATTCGATTCGATTTCTGCGCGGGAACATACTCGACTTTCCATTTCCCGCTGAACACTTCGATTTCATCATTCACGCCGCTGCGCCGACTTCGGGTAACGAAGCTAGATCGCTCGATCTCCCCTCCAATATTGTTGCCGGGACGGAGCGCATGCTTGCCTTTACCCAGTCCGCCATTGCACGAAGATTCCTATTCACCAGTTCAGGCGCCGTCTACGGCCCTCAGCCCGCAACAGTCGGCCACGTCCCCGAGAGCTACATCGGCAAACCCGAAACGCCCTATGGCCAAGCCAAGCTGGCAAGCGAGGAGATGTGCTTTCAATGCTCGCAGGCTTGCGGCACAGAGTTCTCAATTGCCCGGTGTTTTGCCTTTGTGGGACCGCATCTGCCACTGGACCAGCACTTCGCCATCGGCAACTTCATCGGCGATGCATTGGCTGGCAGAAAAATTCGCATCGATGGCGACGGCACACCTATACGCTCGTACCTTTATGCGGCGGACCTCGCCATCTGGCTCTGGACTTTGCTGTTGCGGCCCCTTGACGTGAAATCCCGGCTGCAGATCTACAACGTGGGTTCTGGTGAAACCATCAGCATTCGCGATCTTGCTCGAGAAG
>JASIJW010000131.1:0-5063 GCA_030050035.1 Acidobacteriaceae bacterium
AGGAGCAAAAAACTGAAAATAACAACCCGAGCCAAACTTTAGGCGTTGCCATTCGCACTCCGGTGGATGAACCTGATTTCTTGATTCGCGTCCGCTCATCTCCACCAATTCACAACAATCCAATTGGACTGCACTTAGACTCTGGCGCGATTGCGCCGCAGCTCCGCGGCATCGAAACCTGGCTCGACCTAGATCGAAATCCCCTCAGCGAGCACTACCCGAAACCGGCCACTCCGCGTGGAGGCAGAGATGCAAGATGTTGATTCTAATGGTCGGGGCGGAGGGATTCGAACCCCCGACCCTCTGCTCCCAAAGCAGATGCGCTACCAGACTGCGCTACGCCCCGAACCTGAATCGATTGTAACCCGAAGCCGGCTTTCAGCCGCTCACCGGTGCGCCAGCCACATACATATCCACACCAACAGCACGAGGGGCGTCGCGAGTACCAGGCCCATCATCGCTGCAAGCAGGAGCAAAAACGCCCAATCACGCCACGTGTGCCGTCGCGGCTGGCCGAGGTGCCGCTTGAGCAACCGGTAATTGCGTCGGTTCGCCTTCCACGCGATGTCAAACGCGTCGCCAGCGAGCGGAATGGAGCCGATCAGGACGCCGATCCCCAGGTTTGCGGCCATGCGGGCGATCGCCACGTAGGGAGCTCCGCGTACCCACGCGGCTAGCGGTATCACCAGCGACAGCAGGCCAGCCACCACGTCGCCTGCGCCGGGAACCAGCCCGATGAGGCCATCGATGCCAAAGCGGATCCGCGTTCCGGGAACGCGGAACATCTCGTCCAGCAGAAACTCCAGCCGCTCGAGGTTTTCGTCTGAGAGCAGTCCTGCTCCCAGACGCCACCGGGGAAGCAGCGCTAAACTTCGTCCACTCGCAGAAGCTGGCGGGGATGAACTGGTTAGCCGACCCGTAATCGGGGTGTCCAGTGTCGACGAAATGGTAGACGCATCGCGCATCAACATGCCGTTCGCGACGTCTACCTGACCGCCGGTAAAGGGCTATCTTTCAATGCTACAATCAACAAGTACACGGCGGCTATAGTTCAGCGGCAGAACGCCTGACTGTGGCTCAGGATGTCGTGGGTTCGATCCCCACTAGCCGCCCCAGTTTGCCGCTTTTTTCCAAGCCCACGTGGTTACTTCCGCAAAGCCAGACACTTCGCTCGACCTGGCGTCTCCCGCTTGCGCGGCTGCCGTCCCCTGGCTCACCGAATTCATTCCGCACCGCTGGCTGCGCAATGGCCATCTGCAAACCATCGCCGGCAATTTCTGGCCCCGTCCGCCTTTTCACCTGCCCACCGAAGAAGTTGCCGTTGAAGTCGATCCCGCGGACGCGAGCCGCGTGCTTTGTCACTGCCATTGGCAGCCGCAGGCAGTCCGCGCATCCCGGCTTACGCTCGTGCTACTCCACGGACTTGAAGGCTCTTCGGATTCGCGGTACATCCGCGGCATCGCCTCCCGCGCCTGGGCCGCCGGCATGAACGTCGTCCGCATGAACATGCGTAACTGCTGTGGCACTGAGACGCTTACACCCACCCTTTACCACTCCGGCCGCTCTGCAGATGTTGGCGCGGTGGTCGAACACTTCACCGCTCGCCACAACCTGCAACATGTCGCGCTCGTGGGCTACTCGATGGGCGGCAATTTGATGCTCAAGCTGGCTGGCGAGTGGGGCAGCCGCGCGCCGCTCTCGGCCGTCGCCACTGTCTGCCCGGTCATCGATCTTGCGCCCAGTGCCGATGCTCTGCACGAACCGGCGAACCGCGCGTACGAGCGGCATTTTCTCCGCGGCCTTATGCGCCGCATGCGCCGCAAGGCAGAGCTTTATCCCGGCATCTACAGGCTCGCGGGTCTCGGGCCGGTTCGCTCCATCCGTGAGTTCGACGACAAGATCGTCGCGCCTTACTGCGGCTTCCGCAACGCCGACGATTACTATTACCGCGTGGCCAGCGCTCGCGTCGTTGACCGCATTGCCGTGCCCACGCTCGTACTCTACGCTCAGGACGATCCCTTCATTCGTTTGCTGCCGGAGACGCGCGCACGCTTGATTGCCAACGAGCATATTGCCTTCCTGGAAACCCGCCACGGCGGCCATTGCGCATTCCTCGGCCGCGGTTCGGGCGAAGAGATTCATTGGGCGGAGGCGGCTATTGTGCGGTTTCTTGCAACCGCTGTCGCCGGTAGCGCCGAGGAGCCGCTGCCAGCGGTAAAGTCCGAACAGATTTCGGATGGACAGCTGTAATAAGTCAGGATGCGAGTAACAACTCAAGGGCGAGTCGCACCCAGTCGCTCGCGGTATTCGCGTGAGTGTTACGGCCTATATTGTTTTGCGTGTGGTGATCCCGGCTGGGCTCGAACCAGCAACCCTCAGCTTAGAAGGCTGATGCTCTATCCAGTTGAGCTACGGGACCACATTTTTAGTCTACCTCTGCAGCTTGCCTGGAGTCGGAATTTTCAGGCCAATTACGGCTTTGCCCGCGCGCCGCGCTAAGTTTGCTCAAAATTCCCGCCTGCCAAACGCGGCATATTTCACGGATAGCCTCTCTCGTGCCCGGATGGCCTTGCAGGCGAGTTTGCCAACGCGTCCTCATGCAGGAACCAGACAAAACCGTCCGCCCTTCTTCGCGGCATCGTATGCCTCGGGCGCGCGTTCCAGCGGATAACTGTCCGGATCGAGCGCGCGCAGGCTCCCGTCCTCGAATCCCCGAGTCATCGCCTTGAGAAGCTTTGCGCAGTCGGTTACGTCAAGACGGCGTGTGTCGGTGCCCAGCACCTGTAGTTCCTTGCGGTAAAGACTGCGCAGGTTGAACATCACCTTACCGTCGCCTGGCGCAGAGATTACGCACACTCGTCCGCCGAGCGCCGCCGCTTCTACTGCATCGGCGAACAGCTGACCAGTGGTGTCAAAGACCACATCCGCTCCGCGTTTTTGAGTCAATGAACGCACTTCTTCCGCGAGGTTTTTCTCAGTTGTATCGACCGCAAGATCCGCGCCCAGCTCTTTAGCCTGCTTCGCCTGATTGCCGCTGCGCACTCCGGCAATCACGCTCGCGCCCTGCATCCGCGCAATTTGCACCGCCGCCGAGCCCACGCCGCCGGTGGCGCCCAGAATCAGCGCGGTGTCGCCTTCGCCCACGGCTGCTGCCGTTACCAGCGCGGACCATGCGGTAATAAACGTCAGCCCCACCGCGCCCGCGGCTTCGGTCGCCAGTTTTGCCGGCTTCTCAACCAGCGCCGCCGTCGGAACCAGCAGATACTCGGCATGCGAGCCGTCGCGCGTAAAGCCGATGTCTCCGCCCGTGCCCCATACGATGCGGCCCTCCAGCTCGCGCGGACCTTTCACAACCACGCCAGCAAAATCCCTACCCGGAATTCGCGGCAGCGTGGTGCCCGCCATCGCGCCTTCAATGTTCTTCAGATCGCTCGGATTGATCCCGGCAGCCTTCACCTTCACCAGCGCCTCGCCCACGGCCGGCCGCGGATCCGGAACATTTTCCAGCCTGACTTTCCCCGGGTCTCCAAACTCGCGGATTACGACTGCTCGCATGCATTTGCCTCCCGTATGTACGATGCCCTGTAAGTACGATGCTAAGATGGACGCGGCCACGCGGCCAACCAGCGATGCGCCCTCCGATTCACGCTCACGAATTCGCAGGCATGACGGCAGCCGCTGCGTTTCGGTGGCTTTCGCGGCGGCAAGTTTTTCTTACATCCATTCTTGTGGTGCAGTTACTATGGCTCTGCCCTTGCACCGCACAGGATGCGCGGCCCACTTATCCGGTTACGGGTGTGGTTGAAAACAGCCTTACCCACCAGCCGATTGCCCGCGCACTGGTGGAATCCCAGGCCGATGCGGTGCTTACCGACAGCGAAGGCCGGTTTGAGCTGCATCTTCCAGCAGGGCAGATGATGATCTCCTTCCGCCGTCCCGGCTATGCCGACCAGCGGCGCGCACTCGGGAATCAGCAATCGATCACGGTGAGCGAGGACATGCCTCCGCTAACTTTGTTTCTCACTCCCGAGGCAATGCTCAGTGGGCATGTCGCGCTGGATGGGGGCGATGATCCCACCGGCATTCAGTTGGTGCTGTACGAGAAGGTTGTCTCCGAGGGACGGGCCCATTGGCAGCAGGCCGGCGGTGCGACTGCCGGCAGCGACGGGTCCTTTCAAATCATTTTTCAGGATGCCCCCGGCTCTTACATCCTCTGCAGCACGCCGTCATCCGATCACTTGGGTCCCTCCCTGCCGGGTGTAACGGACTGGGGCTATGTTCCCGCGTGTTTCCCAGGTGGCGCCGATGTGGCCTCGGCCATGGCGGCTCCCCTGAAGGTTGCAGCCGGACAGCAACAGCAACTTGAGATCGCTCTCGAGCGGCAGTCCTTCTTTCCAGTCTCGATCTCCGTTGCAAGCAGCAACTCGGGCAACATCGGGAACTTGCAAGTGTACGACTACAGCGGGCGTCAGGCCGGCTTCGCCGTGCGCCGCCGCGGCCAGAGCTACGAGGTCAATCTTCCCAATGGCAGATACTACGCTGAATTCGAAAGCTGGAACCAGAACCTACATACATACGGCCGCGCGGACTTCACTGTGGCCGGTGCGTCTCTGGCAGGCATTCAGGTGGTGCCGGTTCCTGTGCAGCCCATTGCCGTTGAAGTGCGCGAGGAGTTCACCGCTGCTCCTGCGTCAGGAAACGGACAGGAGTTTGCCAATGCTGCACAACCCGATCAGCCGCCAGTCCAAATCGAACTCACACCGTTGGATGGGCTCTTGGACGGCCCCATGGGCGTTTCCCTGACTCACCCGCCGGGCTCGCCTGAAGGAGTTTACCAGTTCGATCTACGGCGCCCGGGGACTTACCGGCTCGACGTGGAAGATTTCGGGCCAGTGTATGCCGCCTCCGTGACCAGCGGCAGCGCGGATCTGACAAGGGAGCCGCTGGTGATCGGCCCCGGCGGAAGCTGCCCGCCCATTGAGATCACAGTGCGCAACGATGTTGGCTATCTTCGCGGCAAGCTTAAAGCCGGGCTTCAGACCGCATCCGCCGGATCGGGTGCG
>JASIJW010000132.1:0-3215 GCA_030050035.1 Acidobacteriaceae bacterium
ACAGAGGGTGCACGTTGAGCATCAGGACTGTCCACCAGGCGCCGATGCCGAGCGACGGGATCCAGGCGGGCGCGAGAAGGTGCATCCCGAGGAAATTGGGGTTGAAGAGCGATTGCGTGGAGAAGCCTTCTTCAATGAGCGCATAGGCGCAGCCGAGGAGAAGCATGGTGGGCCAGCCACGGCCCGAGCGGCGAGTGAGTTCGCGAATGAGCAGCGCGCCTCCGCCGTACATGGGCGCCAGCATGATGAGGGCGGAGAGCAGCGTAACGGGGAGATCGCCGAGGAGATACTCCGCGACGAGCGGCGCGAGGAAGAAGAGCGTGAGCGCGGCCGCAATGGAGCGCTGAGGATAGGACATAAGCGCCTCGAGAAGCAGCGTGGGAAGTGTAATTCTTCCGGAATATGAGTGGCCGAATTTTTTCTGGCCTCCGAATTGCGGGTCTTCCCCCGAGCTTGGGAAAAACCGAAATCCACATCTCAGAAGCCTATATTGCCCTAACAATGGTGCGGCTTTCGCGCATATGCACCACTCCTGGTGAAATCCACAGGGCCGGCCGGGATTTGCACTTGCATCCACAGATGTAACGGAAGTACTGTCTCACCAACTGATGATCCTGTAGGAAAGCGAAACGGGATTGCCGGAGTGGTTGGCAGGCAAGCCGGCCGGTGAAAACCGGAGAAACAGCGGCCGCCAGACACGCCAGAGGGTACAGGGTGCGGTGAAAGCTGCAGCCTGCAACGCTGGCACGGCCAGAGGAATGCGACGCCGGTGAGAACCGGAATGTTGAACCGCTGGTGCAGTTCCGGAGATGAACTGCAAGGCGGAAGCGCGGATACTCACCGGCGGCCAAAAGCCAGCGGTGGAAGTCCGGGTGAAGCTGAAAAGCTCATCGCAGGCCCAGCCGGAAGATGGGCCTCGGGCGAAAGCTCTGAGGTTGCCAGCCGGACGGCGCGGATGGAAGGAACAAAGGCGCAAGCTGGAGTTCGCCGTCGTGCCGGGAGCCGAAGGATCGGCAAGCGGCGCAAGCCGCGGGACGATCAAGCAGGCCTGGCCGGAAGATGAACCCCGAAGGGCGAAAGCCCGATGGGTTCGCAACCGGTCGAAACTGGAAGAGCAGCGCACGGCGAAAGCCGGGCGCGGTTCGGATGGGGACGAGCTGAAGGATCCTGCATTCGATGCGAGGCGGAGAGGAATCGCCGGCGCGAGCCGGAGGAGATGCTCTTTGAGGAGAGTTGGAGTTAGCCGCTGGCGCAAGCCGGTGGCGCGGCAGTCAACTGACCTACGAGTTATCACGATGTGAGGACGCCAGGGGCTTCGGTCTCTGGCGTTTTCATTTGTGGTGAAAAATTTGTCTCGGTGGCTGATGCTGGGCAGGTATAGGGCGGGAACTCTGCTCGTCTTCGGGATCAGGATCGCCGCTCGTTTCACTGTCTACAAGGATCAAGCTACCGTTTTGGCGAAAATACGTTCAGAATCCAAAAACTGACCCATGCGTGGTTAGTTCGGCGAGGGCTGCTCGACGTGGTCGACGACGAGAATTTGAATGGCAGCGTGCGTGGGTTTCAGCTTGAGGCCGAGCTGGTCGCGAAGGGCTTCGTCAAAAGTCGGTCCCTGTGCATCAAGCGGCGCGCCTGCGGCACCTGTAGGTTCGCCGCGATCAGGTAGCCAGTTCAAAGAGAAATCGTACCTTTCGTCGAGCGCAGTTCGATCCACTACCGGACGCCCGAACTGGGTAACCGGCGGAATGATCCCGAGATTAGCTGCAATTGATTGCAGCGTTACGTTCCGAGCGCCGAACAGAATTGTGTGGTTGGGTCCGTTGATGGCGCCGAAGGTACCGCAGATCGGCATGAATCCGCCCGGAGGAACGGAGGGTGAGGTAGGGTCGGACGGGGAGGTCCATTTGGCGTTGCAGGCGAGACCCTGTACGTGCGGACGGAGACGCGGTCCCATTGCGCCGGGTTTGGCAAGGACGAGAGCCAACACCGACTGCTCCTGCGTTTCATAGTGCACGACGAGATTAAAGCGATCGGCGAGGAGAGATTGCATCATCAGGCGCATCTGATCCTTCGTCGCATCCGTCGTGGGTGCTTTCGCACGGATCACAAATGGCTGTGTACCGACCCATTCGGGCAGATGGGCGACCATTGCATCCTCCTGTTTTAGCGTGAGCATGATCTTGTAAGCGAACTCAATGTAAGTCGGCAGCTTGAAATCGGCTGTGAAGTTCCCGCCGGGCGGAATAGGCGTGTCGTCAATGCTCAGGCCGAACGTTGGGGGAACAAACTTGCCAGGTTCACTGGGCCTGATCGATGCAACCTCGAATTGCATCTTGCCGCCCGCCGCGGCCTGCCACGCGGGGATGAGCTGCGGTGGCCGGGATGCAGGTGCCAGCGCGGACTGGGCTCGCGAGTGTGGCGATATCGACGACGCTGTTATAGCCGCGATCAATGCGACGACGGAGATCAGACTCCGCAATGATTTCGACGAGAACCTGCGATTACACCGGATCAGCGTTGGCACCGCTTTAGGCTACCTCCCTTTCACGGGGAGCGACTCACAACAATGACGCAGAAACACTCGATGCGCTCAAGCTTCTCAGGCTTTGGCACTTGATTCAGACTCGAATCCAGCCGTTACTTAGCCGGTTGGCCAATTATTGGTGGATCTAGTATTGCTTAGATCGACGGCCCTTCTGGCGGAGATGCCTCACTGCCGTACCATGGGAGTGCAATCCATTGAACGGAGCACTCTGTTGGCCTACGACGATTTGCGCGACTGGATGCAGGCGCTGGAAAAGCATGGCGAGTTGCGCCGCATCCGCGAAGAGGTTTCTCCCGAGCTCGAAATTACTGAGATTACCAATCGCGTGAGCAAGATTGGCGCGCGCGGGAGTGATGCGTCCCACCCTTTCCGCAAAGAGCGCGGAAAGAATGGGGCACGGGAAGTGAGGGATGGAACACGGGAAGAGTATGCGCCTGGCGGGCCGGCGCTGCTGTTTGAAAACGTGAAGGGGCATGCTGGGCATAAGGTGCTCATCAACCAGTTCGGCAGCGAGCGGAGGATGGCGCTGGCGCTTGGTGTAGACCGGTTGGATGAAGTGGCGGAGCACATTACCGGGCTGATGAATGTGAAGGCTCCGGAAGGCTTGATGGACAAGCTGAAGATGCTTCCGCAGCTTGGGGCGCTGGCGAGCGCGTTTCCTAAAACCGTG
>JASIJW010000133.1:0-3359 GCA_030050035.1 Acidobacteriaceae bacterium
CGATGCGCGGAGCCGTACCCGCCTCGGCCTCGTCGCGCGCCTGATCGTAAAGAGCTCTCGCATTCTGTACCTGGGCTTCCTGCGCTTGAATCCGAGAGCTGGCCTCGATGATTTGCAAATAGCCGTTGCCGACTGCAAGTGTGATTGCGTCCAGGATGTCCTGATAGCTCAGTTGTGCTGCTTGCTCCGCGGTACGAGCGGCACGCAGGTGTTGAATGGATTCGAGGCTGAAAATTGTCTGATTCAGCGTCGCATCAACGCTGCTGTAGCTGTACGGACCAATGACCTGGGGAAGAGAAATGTTTCGGACCTTTTCAAGCCCAAGCGTTGAGACGCTTATCTGGTTGACGTTCTCTGAAACGCCCGCGCTGACCTGGGGCAGCAACTCGCTGATGGCGAGCAACCGTTGACCGCGGGCGATGCGCGCATCTTCTCCGGTCTCAATTGTCCCCAGGTTGTACCGCAGAGCCTGCTCGACCGCATCGCGCAGAGTGAGATGCAAGACCTCACTCGTGGCCGACCCGCTTGGAACACTTCCGTAGACCATTGTGGAGTTTTGGCCGGCAGCATGCCCAGCCGTGATTCCCGTGCCGGCGGCATATTGCGCAGTGGCCGAACATGACAGTGCCCCTATGACCAAGATGGTTGGCAAACTCAGCATGATCTGCGATGCCTGGACAAAACGAAACATTTGACGGCGTCTCCTGACGGATACGGGCGTGAAGTGGAATTCGATACGGTATGTACCGTATCTCTAGCTTTTAATTCGATACGGCGTGTACCATTTGAGATTCAGAAACTCTTGAGATTTTGGGTAGGCGGATGAACCTGATGGACCAGAACGCAAAACAATCCGTGACTTCTGCCGCAGTGAAGGGGCGTCCGAGAAATCCCCGCACTCAGCAGCGAATCCTCAACGCGGCCGCCGATCTGGTTCTTGAACAAGGTTTTAAGGCCCTGAGCATGGACGCGATCGCCGGAAGAGCGGGGGTTGGACGCATGACCGTTTACCGTCGTTGGCCAAATAAGGCTGCGATCGTGATGGACGCATTCTTTGCGCGAATGGATCCAAACATCCCGTTTCGAACGGACAAATCCTATATCGACAGCATCCGGCTGCAGCTGCGCGCGATCGCAAAGGCTTACCGCGGCAAAAATGGGGAGCTTATGAGGACTTTGCTGGCCGAGGCGCAATTCGATCCTGAACTTGCCACTGCCATCCGAGAGCGATGGGTGATGCCAAGGCGGAAGATAGGAGTCCCCTATCTCGAACAGGGAATTAGGGACGGCTTCTTGCGTCCGGATTTAGACCCCAATGTAATGATCGACCTGCTTTATGCACCTCTCTACTTACAATTGCTGATGGGTACATCAACTCTGTCTGACGGGTACATCGACAAAATCTTCGATCACGCAATGAGAGGTCTTAAGAGAGTCTGAATGTGCAATCTCTCACAGTGGCCTGACGGTTGCATCAGAAGGACAGGGATGAAATGCGCTAGGGACTGTTGATTTACCAGCTTTGGGTGAGTCGATTCGCTATTTGGCTGGCTACAAACCGGCGCCGAATATTTCCCATGTCGCGCTTCCCGGAGCAGCCAACCCTCAACAAGGGAATCGACTCTTATCGCCAACCAAGAGCGGGGGCAACCGTCGTCAGAATTGACTCCAGGGCATGCACATTGTAAGCAACGCCAAGCTGGTTGGGGACGGTGAGCAGGAGCGTGTCGGCCTCTTCGATCGCCTCGTCTGCACGAAGCTGCTCGATCAGGACATCCGGCTCAGCCGCATAAGTGCGGCCGAAGATCGCCCTTGCGGGCCCGTCAATATAGCCGAATTGGTCGTCGTCCTGACCTCTTCGTCCGAAATAGGCAAAATCTCGGTCATCCGTCAACGCGAAGATACTGCGGCTGACGGAAACGCGCGGAGTGCGCGTGTGGCCGGCCTCTTTCCACGCCGCGCGAAAGGCACGAATCTGGGCGGCCTGCTGGATGTGGAACGGCTCACCCGTCTCGTCAAATTTTAGAGTTGAGGATTGCAAATTCATACCGAGCTTGGCCGCCCAGGCGGCTGTCGCGTTGGACGCCGCTCCCCACCAAATACGATCCCGCAATCCTTCTGAGTATGGCTCGAGACGCAACAGACCTGGAGGGTTGGGAAACATCGGACGTGGGTTTGGCTGAGCAAAGCCTTTGCCGCGTAGCAGCTCGAGAAGTTCGATGGCGTGCCGACGGCCCATGTCTGCATCGTTCTCGCCGTCGGCTGGGCGATACCCAAAATAGCTCCAACCATCGATCACCTGCTCCGGAGAACCGCGGCTGATTCCCAACTGCAGGCGCCCGCCTGCGATGACATCCGCGGCGCCAGCATCCTCCGCCATGTAATGAGGATTCTCATACCGCATGTCGATCACTGCGGTCCCAATTTCAATCCTTCGCGTCCTGGCACCAACCGCCGCGAGCAGTGGGAATGGTGACGCCAGTTGCCGCGCGAAGTGATGAACGCGGAAGTAGGCGCCGTCCATACCCAGGCGCTCGGCCTCGACCGCCAGGTCAATGGACTGCAGGAGCGCGTCAGCCGCCGACTGCGTTTGCGACTGTGGCGACGGCATCCAATGGCCAAATGAGAGGAAGCCGATCTTCTTCATACCAGATAGACCCTGTGACATTCAGATTGTCGTTGCCGTCTCCTCTGACGGGCGGTGCTCGAAAATTCTGACGAAGCTGGAACGATAGCGCAAAAAGACGATCACCCAGAGAACGGTCGCCAACAATCCCGGGCCGATGCCACCCGGATCCATGGTGACGTGGTAGTCCAGGATATTGACCAGAACCGGAGCGAGGATGGCGAGAGCGAGGGGTACAAACCGCCCCGCCAGCAGCAGTACTCCGCCGAAGATCTGCGCAAGAAAGACCACAGCTATATAGTGCGAAGCCGAGACCGCGACGAAAAACTGCAGAGCTAGCGGATTGGCCGGCGGCGGCTGGTGGATGAAATGCAGGAACCCGTTTAGTCCGAAGACTGTGAACAGAAGACCAAGTAGGTAGCGCGAAGTCGTTGCTGCGATTTTCATGACAATTCTCCTCGATAGGATTTCAGGCGAACTTGTGAATCGGGATTACATGACCTGCGAGGCCAATGCCTCGACGTAGGGCTGCAGAAACGCCGAACGATCGGCCTCACCTGATCGGAGCGCGGCTGTTCCGCCAGCAGTGATGAATGTTGCCTGGGTAACGCCGAGAAATGCGAAGACCGTGCGCAGATAAGGTTCGATGAAGTTGAATGACGCCAGTGCGGTTCCCGCATCGTATTTACCGCCTGAAGCGACAAGAAATGTGGCCTTCTTTCCCGTGAGCAAT
>JASIJW010000134.1:0-2785 GCA_030050035.1 Acidobacteriaceae bacterium
CTGGACAAAACGCATGGGTCTCCCACCCTTGCGCCAAACGCGACGCAAGGATGGGCATGCGGCAGCGTCAGCTATTATGTGCCCGGCCTGTCCCCCCGCCTATCCCTACCCCCTCCCCCTGGGTTCCAGGGGTAAGTCTTTGTTTTTCAGTCGTTCGTCGGCAGATTTCCAGCGCATCTTCCTTGTTATCAGGAATTTGAGATCCGAGGTCTTGAAAACATAAAATTTGCGGCTGCGTTGATCAACCGAACCGCGGATCCTTCGCCCGCCGCTTACAAAAAAACGAGCGGCGGTGCTCATGAGCCGGGTCTGGTTTGGTCGAGTCTGGTTTTAAGGATAACTATGCTGGAGAAATAATCTGCAATGTTTGGAAGCAGCGCAGTGTCAAAACAGGCTTAACTTGGCCAAACGGCCAGGAATTGCCCTAATTCCAAAAGCTCCAGCGAGGACGGCCGGATGTTCGAACCAAGCGCCATTCGCCTTTCAGTTGTCGCTGCTTTTGATCACAAACATGATATCTTTTCGGCTTGAAAGACAACGAGTTTTCTAACTGGGAAGAAAAAACAGTCTCTAGCGAACTTTACCGCGAAAATAAAGGTGAAGGGATGGGCCTGCGCTTATGACCGGTCCGAATTTAGTTGAGCTATGGGAAGAGCATTGCCGCTGCGAGTTCGAGAAGCGCGACGTGAATGCAACGATGGCAACGATGGTTGCGCAGCCCTACGTCAACCATATCCCTACGATGACGGGCGGGGTTGGGTACGAGCAACTCAAGCGCTTCTACGCCTACCATTTCATCCCCGTTAATCCGACTGACTTTGGCCTGAAGCTCATCAGCCGCACCGTCGGCGCCGACACACTCGTGGACGAATTTATTGTTACGTTCACGCATACAACGGAAATAGACTGGATGCTGCCGGGGATTGCTCCGACGGGGCGCAAAGTGGAAGTTCCAACGGTGGCCGTCATCCACTTTGAAGGGGAGAAACTTGTGCACGAGCACATCTACTGGGACCAGGCGTCGGTGCTGGTTCAGATCGGACTGCTCGACCCGCGAGGACTGCCCGTCGGGGGCGTAGAGACAGCTCGCAAGGTTACAGACAAATCATTGCCTAGCAATAGGCTAATGAAACGTTGGAACCAAAGCGAAGGCAAGCAATTATAGGCGCACGCCGCGCCACGGATGGCTCCGGAATCAAGATCGTTGCATCGGCCGAGTCAGCCAGGATATCTTGGCAAGACTTGTCGCTTAGCCTGTCGCGCGGGCTTCTGAGGCTTCCTGCGGCGGGAGGAACGTGCCCAGCTCCTGGTCCTTGTATTGCAATTGATAGAGCTTCCAATAGAGGCCGCGCGTGGCGAGCAGCTCCTGGTGCGAGCCCATCTCGCGCAACTGGCCTTTGTGCATGACCAGGATGGTGTCGGCCCGCTGGACGGTGGAAAGCCGGTGGGCTATCAACACACTCGTCCGGCCTTCGACCATGCGCTCCAGTGCGGACCGGATGCGTAGCTCGGTATCGGTATCGACGCTGGACGTGGCCTCGTCGAGGATGAGGACGCGCGGGTTGTAGGCCAGCGCGCGGGCAAAGTTGATGAGCTGCTTTTGTCCGGTAGAGAGCGAGTTGCCGCGCTCCAGCACCGGCTCGTCGAAGCCGCGGGGCAGCCGCTCGATGAAGTCCAGCACGTTTACGTCGCGCGCGGCCTGCCGCAATTGAGATTCGTCGATCGCATCGTTCGCGAGGCGAATGTTTTCGCCGAGCGTGCCGGTAAACAGGAATGGATCCTGCAAGACGACGGCGAAGTGGCGGCGCAGCTCCAATAATTCATGGTCGCGCAGGTCGATGCCGTCGAGAAAAATTCCGCCCGCCGTCACGTCGTAAAAGCGCATCATCAGGCTGGTGAGCGTGGTTTTACCGGCGCCGGTGTGGCCGACGATCGCGACCGTCTGGCTGGGCTCGATGGCGAAGGATACGTCCTTCAAAATCCACTCGACATCTGCGATTGCGTTTAATCGTTCGGCCCGGAGTTTCGCATCCGGTTCGGTGTCGGCGGCCTTGACCGCGGCTATTTGCTCGTGGGTGAGCTTCTGGTAAGTAAACCACACGCGACGGAACTCAATGCGGTTGGAGTTGTCGCCTTTGCGTGGATTCGCAGGCGTGACGATCTCGGGCGCCGTGTCCATAAGCTTGAAGATGCGCTCGCAGGCGGCCATGGCGGCTTGCAGGATGTTGTACTTATCGCTCAGGTCCTGGATGGGCCGCCAGAAGCGCTGCGAGTACATGTTGAAGCTGGCCAGCATACCGATGGTGACGGTGCCCGACAGCACGCCAAAGCCGCCGCGCCAGATGACCAGCGCAATGGCGACGGAGGACAGCAGTTCGACGGCAGGATAGTAGAGCGCGTAGGCAAAGATGGTGTCTTTAAACGCGATCATGTGCTGGCGGTTGACGGCTTCGAAGTCGGTGTAGGCGCGCTCTTCGCGGTTGAAGAGCTGCACTACGCTCATGCCGGTGATGTGCTCCTGCGTAAAGCTGTTGATGCGGGCGATGGCGGCGCGGACGCGGCGGTAGCTCTCGCGGACCGAGTCGCGGAACATGCGCGTGACGATGAGGATGAGCGGCAGCACGGCGAAGGCCAGCAGGGCCAGCCACCACTTGATGCTGATCATGACGATGGCCATGATCGTAAGCGTGAAAGTGTCATCGACGATGGCCAGCACGCCGCCGGTGAACATGTCGTTGATGGCGTCAACGTCGGAGGTGAGGCGCGTGACGAGGCGGCCGACGGG
>JASIJW010000135.1:0-3226 GCA_030050035.1 Acidobacteriaceae bacterium
AGAATGATCGGGAAATCCTGAAACGCGAAATTCTCTGCCGCAACATGAAAGCCCAGCCAATTGTTGAAGGATGGTGTAATCGCGCGATATCGTTCGACCAGACCATTTTGATTTACCCGCAGCCAGTGAAGAGCGGCTCCTCTTGGGGCCTCTGCCCATCCAAGCGCCGCGTCTGCGTGATCCAGCTTGCAAGAAACCCGAACTGGGCCTTCCGCTAAAGTGCCGGCAACCTGATGAATAAGTTTTGCTGACTGTGTCGCTTCCGCAAAAAGCACGCGCAGCCTGGCGTAGCCATCGCCTTCCGTCTCAAAGGGAACCTCAAATGCAAATCGTTCGTAACCTGAATAAGGACATGCTCTTCGTAGATCGCAGGGCTGCGCAGAAGCACGGCCAATTGGACCTACGAGATTCAGATCCCTAGCACTCTCTCCAGTAACGACTCCAACATCCTCTAGACGGTCAAGAAAGCTACTGCTCAGGCGAAGGCGCTTTTCCAGAACGCGAAGGTCGCTTTCGGCCTTATCGACTGCGAGAAGCAACACCTTACATTGCTCCGATCCGAAATCACGATTGAGCCCACCTGGAGTATTCAGCCCGAAGAGGTACCGGTGGTCGGCAAATACGCAGGAGGCTCGCAATAGATTCTCTTCGATGATCGAGGCTTGCGCGGCAGGGACGGCTAGCGCGGTGGACTCACAAATCGCCGCAATCGCACCGGCATGGTGCCTCAGTCTTTCAAGTTCCGCGAGCAGCACCCGGAGAGCCGCGGCGCGTGGCGGCACCTCGACCGCCGCGATTTTCTCGGCAGCTAGACAGAAGGCGAGCGAATGGGCAAATGCAGATGTCGCAGCAAATCGCTCGGCAATAAGGAGAACATCCGCAACGGTACGGCCCTCGGCAATCTTTTCGATAGCCCTGTAGTTGTAGAAGAGCCGCGGCACAGCTCGAATCACATCTTCACCGACTGTCTCCAGGAGAAAGTGCAGGGATTCCCCAATTCCACCCTCGTATACCGGACCAATCGGCATCGCAAACGAACCCGGATCACCGACAACGAGCAGGGGCTGCCACTCAAGGTCAACCTTCCGCTCGAGTTGTGGGTGGCCGGCAAAGAAGCCCTTTCGCATCGGATCGATGCCCTCATGCCAGATCTGATCGTGCAGCACAAAATCACCAAGCCGGGGGTGGTTCTCGAACTGAATGCCGAACAGGTCTTCCACTTCGCGTTCATGCCAATCGGCCGCGTGCACGTCGGCTACGATACTCGGCAGGGTTGTCGTCTGGATTGGCAGCGAGAGTCTTACGTCGATCCAACCAGACCCCGGTAAGAGGAAGCTGTAGTGGATTTGCCATTGGCCGGGTTCTTCTTCCGCTGTGATTCCGCCAAACAGACACCCGCTTTCCCAGAACAGAAATCGGCACACTGCGGGCAGCACGGCTGCCTGAGCGGTAATCAAGGTAAGGACAAAGCCACCGTTTGCTGGCGCCGTAGTGACTTGGCTTCCGAAATGCTGTTCGAAGGCAACAGTCAGATCAAGCAGGCCTGCTACATTACCTCCAGTAATCGGCGAGGAATAGGTCGTCATCTCAATGTCCCCCCAATTGCTGCGCCGCGAGCATCATCAATGAGTGGACGGGTCCGGGGATGTAAACGCCGAGAACCACAACAGGCAGTGCGGCGATGAGTATTGCAACTTGGCAGCTTTGAGGTACGACGGTCGAGGCTGCTGCTGGTTCAGGATTACCGAATAGCATCCGATTAACTTGCAGGAAGATCGCAATAAACGCGATGACAATCAGGATGGCAAGAATGATGACCGCAGCATTGTGGCCCGATCTGAGGCCGGCGGATAAGATAGAAAACTCACTTAGGAAAATGGGGAATGGGGGTGCGCCGGCGATGGCCAAAGAGCAGAGCAAAAGCGCGCTACCCGCAAATGGAGAAAGCCTGAATAGCCCACGCACTTCCTTAATCTGTCTCGTCCCAAGAGCAACTAGAACGACGCCCGCCGTATAAAAGCAGAGGGATTTTGTGATCGAGTGATTCAATAACTGAGCAACGGCTCCCGAAGCTCCTCCGCGGGTCGCAAAACCGGCCGCAGTAAGGATGATTCCCATATGTTCCACTGTGGAGTAAGCGAACATGCGCTTGTAATCACGGACTTGTAGAAGCAGGAAGGCCGCGATTCCCACGGATACGAGCCCAATGAACACCATCCAATTTCCAATTCGCACTTCGGTGGACGCGAGAACGATTGAGAGAAGTCGCAGAATTGCATATAAAGGAACAGTGGTTTTAATTCCAGAAAGCACCGCGCAAATTGGCGTGGGAGCTTGACTGTGAGCATCGGGTAACCAGGTATGCATTGGAGCAAGCCCGGCTTTTGCACCGAATCCCACGAATACTAGCAAGAATGAAAACTTGAGCAAATTCGGGGGCATTGTTGCTGCCAAAGCATAAAGTCCCTGCCACGTCTCCGGCGTTCTACCGCCGGCCATGTGGTACGCCCAGTAGAGCGTGAAAAACCCCAACAAGGAGATCGGCGCGCCCATAAGTGTCAGAATGGCGTACTTCCACGCCGCCTCCAGAGCCGTTGGAGTGCTCTCAAATCCAACCAACAGGATCGCGAACAGCGTGATTAACTCGACCCCGACCCAAACGAGATTAGGACTCGTAAATGCGGGCACGACTATCAGGGCAAACGTCAACAGGTTGTAATTGCAATAGAACCACCAGAGGCGGTCCGATTGCTGGCTGACATGATGCATGTACCCGCCTGCAAAGAGTGCGGCAAGCGTACAGACGAAGCTAACCAGCAAAATTACAAGCGCGCTTAGTCCGTCGGCCTCAAACCAACCGGGAATTCCGACGGTGTTTCCGGCCGCGAGAATGTGGGCTGCGGTGACGATCGCCGCGGCGAAGCTCCCCGCCAAACACAGGACCGTGACGATCCAGGCGAAGACGCGGAAAGGTTTTATCCAACAAAGAAGCGCTGCCAGAGGCGGAAGAGATATTGAAATCATCAGCGCCATAACTGAGGTTCCTCCCTCAATTCGCTCATCGCCGCCGCTTCGGTGGTGCCGGTCGCCCTGGTAATGTCACGTGTGAGAATTCCGATGACCACGGCAATCAGGATCACGTCGATTGCGATGGCCAGCTCAGCGATGAGGGGAAGCTCGGGTGCAATCGCCACACCGGCAAAGAATGCACCATTTTCCATCGCTA
>JASIJW010000136.1:0-8359 GCA_030050035.1 Acidobacteriaceae bacterium
GTGAACGCGCTGCTGTCGATCTTCTGGTTCGTAATCAAGGTCTTCTTTTTTCTCTGCCTGTACGTATGGGTGCGCGGCACGCTGCCCCGCTTCCGCTACGACCAGCTCATGAACTTCGGATGGCGCTTCCTGATGCCTCTGGCCATCCTCAACATCATCGGAACCAGCCTCTGGCTGGCCTATCGCTGAATTTTGCAACACCAGCCAGCTTTGTCATCCTGACCAAGTTCGCTTCATGCCCCACGGACAGGACCTCGTCCGTGGGGCGTGAAGCGAAGGAGCGAAGGAACTGCGTTTCGGGAATTCGATTTATCACAATATGTCCGGCGTCCCATCTTTGCAGCCGCTTCAAACCGGCAAGGATGGGAGAGGCAATCACACTCGTTTACAATCGTCTTTTGGGATGAACAGCCGGCATCACACTTAGCTCACGTGCTGCCTGTAACTTCGCCGGTTTCTGTCTGTAATGGCCTGAACCATGCATCTGATCCTCTTCCTGATTTTTGCCGGACTCTGCCTCGCTGGAGCGATCAACCTCCTCGTGCAGACCCATCCCATTAACAGCGCCCTGTCGCTCATCGTGGTCATGATCTCGCTTGCCGTCCTGTACCTGATGCTCGGCGCAGAGTTCCTGGCCGCCGCGCAGATCATCGTTTACTCCGGCGCCGTCATGGTCCTTTTCGTCTTCGTAGTCATGCTGCTCAACGCAGGCCGCGAAGAACGCACCCTTGGCAGCAAAGCCGCGCGCCGCGTGGGATTTCCTGCTGTCGTCGCAGTAATGGCCGTACTGGCCACGCTCATCCTGCATATTCAGGGTCTGGGCATGACCACCCTCGACCCGGAACTTATCCCAACGGCAGAGTTGAGCCGCGTCCTCTTCCACGAACTGCTCCTGCCCTTCGAAGTCACTTCGGTGCTGCTCCTCATCGCCATCCTAGGAGCCGTAGCGTTGGCGCGTGTCGAGGGGTCAACCGTCGATGACGCAGAAAGGACGGCCAAGTAAATGCTCGCGCAGGACGTTCCTCTCGCCTGGTATCTTCTGCTCAGCGCCGCGCTGTTTTCTCTCGGCATTGTCGGCTTTCTCATCAAGCGCAATCTCATCACCGTCTTCATGTCGATTGAGTTGATGCTCAACGCTGTCAATCTCTCCTTTGTCACCTTTGCCCACCAGTGGCACATGGTCAAAGGCCAGATCTTCGTCTTTTTCGTCATGATGGTTGCCGCGGCGGAAGCTGCCGTAGGCCTCGCCATCATCATTGCCGTATTCCGCGCCCGCTCCACGCTGGCCGTTGACCGTATCGACCTGATGAAACTATGAACGATGTCCTCCTTTTGCCGCTGATTCCTTTGCTGCCGTTCATCGGATTTCTGCTGAACGGGCTACTCGGTCGTCGGCTGCCCAAACTGCTTGTATCACTGATTGCTCTGGCTGCCCCTCTTGCATCATTTGTTCTCGTTGCGAGAGCAGCTCTCCTAGCGTGGAACGGCTCCACTCCTCTTCCCGTCACCGAATCGGTTGCTTACGGGCATCACGCTCTCGATTGGATCAGCGTCGGCACACTACACGTCGACTTTTCGCTCGTCCTCGACCAGCTCTCGCTCGTCATGCTGCTGGTGGTCACAGGCGTAGGCTTCCTCATCCATCTCTACTCCGTCGGCTATATGCACGACGACCCCGGTTACGCCCGCTACTTCAGCTATCTCAACCTGTTTCTGTTCTTCATGACCACTCTCGTCCTCGCCGGCAACGTGCTGCTCATGTTCGTCGGCTGGGAGGGCGTCGGCCTCGCGTCCTATCTGCTCATCGGCTTCTGGTACCAGAAGACCTCCGCAGCCGATGCAGGTAAAAAAGCTTTCATCGTCAACCGCGTCGGCGACTTCGGCTTCCTCATCGGCATTTTCCTGCTGCTCGGCAACTTCGGCACGCTCAATTTCAGGGACATCGCACAAAGATTCTCACCTCCCACGATCCATCTTTTCTCCCCGGGTGCCGTCATCACGCTGAGCCCAGTGAACTCGGTCCCGAGCGCTGGCATTCTTACCGTCATCTGCCTTTGCCTGCTCGTTGGCGCCACCGGCAAAAGCGCACAGCTGCCGCTTTACGTCTGGCTGCCGGACGCCATGGAAGGCCCCACGCCTGTCTCCGCGCTCATCCACGCCGCCACCATGGTGACGGCTGGCGTTTACATGATCGCGCGCACGCATGTTCTCTTCGATCACGCGCCCATCGCGCTCACCGTTGTGGCCATCGTTGGCGCAGCCACGGCATTCTTCGCCGCAACCATGGGCCTGGCGCAGAACGACATCAAGCGCGTCCTCGCCTACTCCACCATCTCGCAGCTCGGCTACATGTTCCTGGCCTGCGGCGTCGCGGCCTACTCGGCCGCCATCTTCCACCTCATGACGCACGCCTTCTTCAAGGCGCTGCTCTTCCTTGCCGCCGGCTCCGTCATCCACGCCATGGGCGGCGAGCAGGACATGCGCAAAATGGGCGGCCTGCGCACCAAGCTTCCCGTCACCTTCTGGACCATGACGGCGGCGGTCTTCGCCATCAGCGGCTTCTTCCCGTTTGCCGGCTTCTTTTCGAAAGACGCCATCCTTTACGCCGCGTTCCTCCAGGGCACCAACGGCAAAATCCTCTGGTTCGTCGGCCTGGTTACCGCGCTCCTCACCGCCATCTACATGTTCCGCCTCTGGTACATGACCTTCTTCGGCGAAACGCGCTCACACGACGTGCATCCGCATGAACCGCCTGCAACCATGCTCGTTCCGCTCGTGATCCTCGGCATTCTCTCGGTCTGCGGCGGCTGGATCGGCATTGAGCGCATCAGCGACTACCTCGCGCCCGCAACCGGCGCACGAGCGGCAGCCGTAGCCCCCGCGCACCTTGAGTTGCTCCTCAGCATCGTGGCTGTCGCCGTCGCTCTCCTCGGCTGGTTTATTGCACACACGTTCTACCACCGCAAGCCCGAGCGACCAGCACGCCTGGCCGCCGCCATTCCACGCGTCTACTCGCTCGTCGCCAACAAGTACTACATCGATGAAATCTACAATGCGATCTTCGTCAAGCCGCTGCTCGCGCTTTCAAAGTACGTCCTCGGCTGGATCGTCGATGTCGGCATCCTCGGCGGCGCTGCGTGGCTGCTTGGCGGGACAGCCGTGTTCAGCGGAGCTGTGCTGCAACGCTGGCAATCCGGCAACCTGCGCTCTTACGCTGCGTGGCTCGCGCTCGGCGCAGCAGCCCTCCTGATCTTCGCGCTGCTTCACCCGCTCAGCTTTGACTTTGCGGTGGCAATTCACCGGGCGAGGCACTGAGACGATGAACCAATTCGACTCCATCATCCTTACCCTCATCCTGCTGGTTCCACTGGCCGGTGCAGTGCTGGTTGCGATCTTTCCAGACCGCGGCAAACCGCCCAACTGGATTGCCCTCATCACGTCGCTGGTGACCTTCGCCTTCACGCTTCATCTGCCCACGCATTTCATCAGCGGTCAGCCTGCCTTCCAGTTCGAAGTAAACCGCGCCTGGATCGCCAACCCCGCGATCTTCTATCACGTCGGAGTCGACGGCCTCAGCATGTGGCTGGTCGTACTCACCGGCTTGCTCGCGCCGGTTGGCGTGCTCGCAAGCTGGAACGTTATTCAGACGCGCCGCAAGCTCTTCTACTCGCTCTTCCTCGTCCAGCAGACGGCCATCGTCGGCGTCTTCATCTCGCTCGACCTGATGCTCTATTACGGCTTCTGGGAGCTCTCGCTTGTTCCCATGGCCATCCTCATCGCCATGTACGGCCGCAAAGACGGCCCCAAAGCCGCACTCAAATTTTTCCTCTTCACCTTCATCCCATCGGCGCCGTTGCTGGTTGCCATCCTGTGGATTTATTCCCGTACCGGCACGTTCGATTTCACAACGCTTGAAGTCCTGCTCACCCACGGCACATTGCCCGCGGGCACCATGTTTTGGTGCGCGCTCGCGTTCCTGTTTGCATTCGCCGTCAAGGTTCCTGTCTTCCCGCTGCACGGCTGGCTCTCCGACACCTATGCAGAAGCCCCCGTCGCCATGTCCATGGTCGTCGCCGGAAAAATGGGCTTGTACTCCATGCTGCGCTTCCACGTCGGCCTCTTCCCCGCGCAGAGCCGCGACATCGCGCCGCTCATGATCGCGCTCGCCGTCATCGGCGTTCTCTATGGCGCCTGTCTGGCTCTCGTCCAGCGCAACTTCTTCCGACTGCTGGCCTTCGGCGCGGTCAGCCACTTCAGCCTGATCACGCTCGCCATTTACGGCCTCACCTTGATGGGCTGGACCGGAGCCGTCTATCAGATCCTGCTGCTCGGTATCGTCGAAGGCGCTATGTTCGTGCTGCTTGGCGCACTCGATTCGCGCTACGGCACCGCGGAGATCACCGCCTATGGCGGCATGGCCGCACGCCTGCCGCGCACCGCAACCTACTTCGTCATCGCCGCGCTCACCATGATCGGCCTGCCGTTGCTCGGCGGCTTCATCGGCGAGTTCATCATTCTCTCGACTACCTTCACCCAGGTCAGCCGCGGCTGGGCTATTGCCGCTGCCGTCAGCGTCATCCTCAGCGCATCCTATGTGCTCTGGCTCGTGCAGCGTCTCTTCTATGGACCTGAAGGCGCGCTCGCTGCAAAACCCGCGCCCGATCTCCGCTTCGGGGAACTCGTTGCACTCACGCCGCTGGTCCTTCTTATGTTTGTGATGGGCGTAGCACCCATGCTCTGGCTCAACTCGATCCAGTCCGGCGTTCATCCGCCGGCGGAACAAACTGCCGCTGTCACTCTGAACGGCAGCCGGGGAACTTCTCGGTGGGCCGAACTCGAGGAGTCTTTTCTTTTTCCAATCAACTCGAAATGTTCCCTCACCCAAATCCTGCGTCCTCTTTCTAACGCAAAGGCGTCAAACACCACCCAGCCCACACCCCGGGAGGCCCAGCGGTGAGCTTCATACCAGACATCTTCCGCATCCTCCCTGAGGTCATTCTTTCGGTCACTGGCGTCGTCATCATGCTCATCGACGCCTCGCTGCCTGTACGCACCACGCGCCGATATCTCGGCTTCGTTGCTGCTATCGGCACGCTCTTTGCCATTTACGCCAGCGTCTGGCAGCTCTCGCTGCCGGAAGGAACCGGCTTCTTCGGCAACGTCGAAACTACTGCTTTCACTGTCTTCTTCCACGTCCTCATTTGCGGCATAGTACTCGTCGCTCTGCTGCTGACGCTCGACACGCTCCCCGCCCGCACGCACCATCAGGGCGAGTTCTACGCGCTCGTCGTCTTCGGCGCAGTCGGCATGTGCCTGCTAACCAGCGCCGTCGAGCTGCTGGTCGTCTTCATCGCCCTCGAAATCTCGTCAATCTCCACCTACATCCTCGCCGGCTACCGCAAAAACACCGGCCGTGGGCCGGAAGCGGCCATCAAGTACTTTCTTCTTGGCTCCTTCGCCACGGCCTTCCTGCTCTACGGCATCGCGCTTATCTTCGGCGCCACCGGCACCACGCAGATCTACGAGATCGCCCATCTCGCCCCGCTCGCGCAGAGTCCCGTGCTGGTCTACGCCGCGCTGGCCATGATGCTGGTCGGCATCCTTTTCAAAGTCTCGGCCGCGCCCTTCCACATCTGGACGCCGGACGTCTATGAAGGCTCCTCGTCGCCCGTCGTCGCGCTGCTCTCCACCGGGCCCAAGGTTGCAGCCTTCGCCGTGTTGTTGCGCCTCGTCTATGAGGCCTTCCCTGGCCTGCACGCTTTCTGGTCGCCGCTTCTGTGGGTCGTCGCAGTGCTCTCGATGACAGTCGGCAACCTGGCCGCGCTGCGCCAGCAGAACGTGAAGCGCATGCTGGCCTACTCGTCGATCGCCCACGCCGGCTACCTGCTCGCCGCTCTCGCCGGCCCGGCCAACGTAGGCATCGCTGCCGCCAGCTTTTACGCCGCAGCTTACGCCGCCATGAACATCGGCATCTTCGCCGTCATCACACTGGTAAGCGGCTACGACGATCGCTACGCCCTTATCGACGACTTCCGCGGCCTGATCTACCGCGCGCCCCTGCTCGGCAGCCTGCTCATCTTTTTCCTCATCTCGCTCATCGGCATTCCCTTCACCGGCGGCTTCTTCGGCAAGTTCTATTCGTTTACGTCCGCGGTCTCCGGCGGCGCCATTGCTCTCGCCATCATCGGCCTGCTCAACTCCGGCGTAGCCGCGGCCTATTACCTGCACCTGGCCGTGGTTGCCGCTCAGCGCCCCGCAGCCGGCGAATCCGCCGCGCCCCGACCGCAGATCGGCATCGCCGTTGGCGCCGCTCTGGGTCTCTGCTTCGCCGCAACGCTGGTCCTCGGCATTGTGCCCAATACCACGCTGCACGCCGCTCAATCCGGCGCCCACACGCTGCAGGCTCCGCCTGTCGGCAATGGCTCGCCCGCTATCGTCCCCACCGTCGAAGTAGAGCCGCAATCGAACCAATAGGACAGTGGTCCTGCCCGCGCGTCACTTACAATGACTTCGATGAAACTAGGCGAACTGGCAAGCCGGTTGGGCGCTGAACTCCGTGGCGACGCGACCCTCGAAATCACCGGCGTCAAGGGTATTGAAGAAGCCGGCCCTGCGGAAATCACCTTCGTCGCCAACCCCCGCTATGCAGCGCTCGCCCGCACTACCCGCGCCGCCGCAGTTATCGTCGAGCCCGATTTCCAAGAGATCCCCCCCGCCACGCTGCGCATCCGCAACCCATATCACGCCTTCTCGCGCGCGGTTGGCCTTTTTTACTCGCCGCCTGCGTATCCGCCCGGCAACCATCCAACTGCCGTTATCGATCCAACCGCCGAAATCGCCGAAGGCGCACACGTGGGCCCTTACGCGGTCATCGGTCCGCAAGTGCGCATTGGTCCGCACGCCACCATCCTCGCCCACGTTGTTATTTATCCCGGCGTCCAGATCGGCAGCCACTTCTTTGCCCACGCCCACGCGGTTGTCCGCGAGCACTGCGTCCTGGGCGATAACGTCACTCTCGAAAACGGCGCCATCGTCGGCGCCGACGGTTTCGGCTTTGCCAAAAACGAATCCGGCCACTGGGAAAAGATCCCTCAGTCGGGTCCGGTGCGCATCGGCAGCCGCGTGGACGTGCAGGCCAACGCGACCATCGACCGCGCCACCGTTGGAGTAACCGAAGTCGGCGACGGCTCAAAGATCGACAACCTCGTCCAGATCGGTCACGGCTCGCGCGTCGGTGAGAATACGCTGGTCTGTGCGCAGACCGGCCTTGCCGGCTCCTCAGTCATCGGCAACAACGTCATCCTCGCCGGCCAAGTGGGCATCGCCGGTCACTGCACAGTCGGCGACGGAGTCATCCTCACGGCGCAGTCAGCCGTCTCGCACGACGTGCCGCCGGGCAAAATGATCTCCGGCTCGCCGGGCTTCGACAACCGGACCTGGTTGCGCGCCGTAGCCATCTTCCAGCGCCTGCCGGAGCTGGTCAAACGCATCGCCAGCCTCGAAACGCGCGTTGATAAAGCTCTGGGCAAATCCGCTGCAGGCGAGGAGAAACCTGAATGAAGCGCACTGCGTTGTTCTATTCGGCAGCATTGGTTCTTCTCTCCGGCTGTCATTCCTACCACATCGACGCCACCATCGAGAACCGCACGGGCGCGCCCATCCAGCTTCTCGAAGTCGATTACCCTGATGCCAGCTTCGGTGCCAATACTATCGCCTCCGGCGCAGACTTCCACTATCGCTTCACGGTCACCGGCGACGGCCCACTCAAGGTCACCTACACGGCTGCCGACGGCAAGCAGGCCCAGATCACCGGCCCTGATCTCGCCAACCGCCAGCAGGGCCGTCTGGAAATCGTCCTCTTGCCCAACGGCAGAGCTGACTTTCATCCGCAACTTACGCCGGGAAGCTGAAGCACCATGTCATCTGCCGTTCTCGCCCAGCGCTTGGAATATTTTCTTTATATGCCTTGACACGCATATTCCATCGGAGGTATATACAAGACGTGGAATCTGTCTTCGAAATCATCGCCGAGCCAAATCGCCGCGCAATCTTGAGCCTCCTAGTCTCCTCACAGCAATCGGTCGGAGAGATTGAGCGGCAGCTTCGCATGCCGCAGCCGACCGTCTCAAAGCATCTGCGCGTGCTGCGCGAGGCCGGCTTTGTCGAATCCACGGTAGACGCCCAGCGCCGCCTCTACCGGCTCAAACCAGAACCACTCCAGGAGCTGGACGCCTGGCTTGCTCCGTTCCGCCGCTTCTGGTCCGCACACGTCGACGCGCTCGAGCGTCACCTCGACCGCATGCACCCACCAACAGCACCCAAAGAGAACAGAAGGAGGAGAAAATGACCGTTCGTGAAC
>JASIJW010000137.1:0-10359 GCA_030050035.1 Acidobacteriaceae bacterium
TCAGCGCGCTCGGCCGGCGCCAGCAGGATATGATCGAGCGCCGTAGGCTTTGGCAAGAAGCCTCCGTCGGATCCGATCTGCTGAAACGCGATCAGCGCAGGAACATCGGTGGGACGCTTGGCCAGGTTCAGGTAGAGACCGAAAAAGCGCGAGTTGGAACTGTTGAGTATGCGCAGCCGGTATGACCGCGGTTCGACTTCGAGATAGGGGTACAGCGCGCCGTTCACCACCGGCAGCTCGCCGAAAAACTCTGGCGCCCAGCCGCCGGGCGCAGGCGGTTGGCCGTCATCGAAAGTTGGCGTGTAGATTAGCTGCCCGCTCGCGTCGAGATTGCGGTCCTGGATGATGAGCGGAATTTCATATTTGTCCGCCGGCAGATTCATTGTGCGTTCTTCCTCGTCGCGCAGCCAGTAGAACCCCGAAAGCCCCGCATACACGTTCAGCCGCGTGATGCCCAGTGCGTGGTCGTGATACCAGAGCGTGGCCGCCTGCTGATCGTTGGGATAGAAATAATGCGCGCTCGTGCCCGGCGTGAACCACTTCTCCGGCAGGCCGTCGCTTTCTGAGCGCGTGCGCGCACCGTGCAGATGCGGCACCGTCCGCACTGCAGGCGCCGGCGGCATGGCGCCGTGGATATGCGGGTCGATGTCAAATATGTGCTGCACCGGCAGACGGTTTTCCCAATGCACTTCGACGGCCCGCCCGCGGAAGGCCTCAAATGTGGGTCCTGGATACTGTCCTTCATATCCCCAAACGCGTGACGGCGCGAGCTGCGAGTGGAAACGGTGCTGGCACTCCATCATCCGTACGCGGTACACCTCCGCGTCCTTGCGCGTCTCTACCGGCCGCAGCGTTTTGGGAATTGGGAGCGGATCGATAAAACGGTCGATGGTAGTAGGAGTGCGGGTGGCCGGGGTGCGGACTGCCGGTTGCGCGCCCGCACGGTTCAGAAATGGCGTGGCAAGCATGACCGGAACCGATTGAGCGCAGATCTTCAGGAAATCACGCCTGCTGTTGGAACCCATTCTTCCTCTGTGGAAGCGAGCAGCGCCACGCAGCAAGCGCGGGCTGGAAACATGTAAAAGTCATCATTGCGGATCGAGTGTCATTGCGGATCGAGTGATGGATCGAAAACAAGACAAGCGGAAGCAACCTAAACGGTGCATCTATCACCAACTTACTGCCACTAACTTACTGCATGGATTTCGGCAGCGGTTTTACAGGGTACTTGACGCGCGGTTCTGACTTCCCGAATCGCAGTTGCGCCGCAGTCCGGCAAACCCTAAAAAACGGCAATACTGCTCGCCTCGTATTCGCTGCCGTTAAAGCTGGCGACCACGCGCACGCGCTGGCCCACACGCAAATTACGGGTGTTCGCAAACCGATAAGGACTGAAAACGATCTGGTAGCTCGTCTGATCCCGCGGATCGATGATCACCAGCGTTCCCCGGGCTGTGTCGAGCGCCGTTATGCTTCCGCTGAAGATGAACGAAGATCCTGGCACGGCCAGCACCACAACCTGATTGGCGATTACATGCAATCCCTCGCCTGGCAGGAACGTGACCTCTACGAGCGCGCCTGGCAGTAGATCTTCGGGTCCGGAGCCCTGAGACGTGAATGCCGGCTGCCCTTTGCGCACGAAGGAGGCATTGCGCGAAACCATTACAGTGAATGGCGGCGCAGGCGAGGCGTCGATTTCGAGTTTGCCCGTCACCGAGCTGTACCGCAGCACCCGGCCGCGATAGCTTCCCTGCGGTAGCTCGGAGAGGATATGGACGCTGATAGCAAAGATGTGTGTTCCATCCAGCGTCGTCTGCACTGACGCGTGCTTCACCGTGCCCAGATCGTGCAGCGGAATCTTTACGCCGTCGCGGTATACCTGGGTCCTCTCGTCAAAGAGGATCTTCATCGGCCGCGCGCCGTAAATGTCGAGCAGAAACTGATCGCGCACCGGATCCACATCGCGAATCGAGCCGCCGAAGATAGTGCTTTTGCCGGGCGGCAGCGGCGGCAGCGCGGTCTTTCCCGCGGCCGGAATGTCGGCACCGAGCGTGGCGTGAGTATCGGGAAGCTTCTCCGATTGCGCCCAAGCGCCGGCAGCCTGCGTCATTGCTATTACGCCAATAAGGGCCCCTGCGAAAGTCCATGCGAGAGATCGACCCATTGCGTACACCCCGCCCTACTGGATTTCGAACATACCTATTGGATGGCGCAACATTCCCGATGGGTGGCCTGCACAACTTTGCACGCGAAGACAACACGCAAAGCCGCACCGCATCTAATAAACACGAGCAGCACCCGACCGAGCCGTTTGCGGCACCGAAACATGACCAAAAGCCAAACCACCTTCCTCAAGTATCTGGGTGCCTTTGCATTGGGCGCAGCGCTCGTGGTTCCGCAGGCCCGGGCCAAGGACAAGCTGATCCTGGATATTCCACTACACAGCAAGAGCAGCCCGGTGCAGCGCCTAAACCGCGCAGGTGTGGAAGCGGTCCGCAGAAACCAGTACGAGAGAGCGCAAGCGCTCTTCGAAAAAGCCTACCTCTACGATCCGTCGGATCCGTTCACGCTGAACAATCTCGGTTACGTCGCCGAGTTGCGCGGTGATCTTGAGCGAGCGCACAAGTACTACCAGCTGGCCACCGAGCAGGGTTGCGACGCGCCCATCGACATGAGCAGCCTGCGAAGCCTTAAAGGCAAGCCGATGCGTGCCGCATACGACAGCCTCCAGGACGTGTCCATGCGGATCAATCGCGTTAATCTCGACGCCATGCGCCTGCTGAGCGGGGGCAGGGGATTCGAGGCGATCGCCATGCTCCAGCAGGCGCTCGCAGCGGATCCTCACAATCCGTTCACCATGAACAATCTCGGCGTTGCCGATGAATCCGTGGGCGATTATGACGGCGCTTTAAAGTACTACACGCAGGTGGCCGACCTGCATACTTCCGAGCGCGTTTCCGTGACCGCCGAGAAAGCGTGGCGCGGCAAATCCGTCAGCTCCATGGCTGCGGCCAGCGCCAAGCGGCTCAAGGCCCGTATGGCGCTGATGACGCAGCCGCAACTCGAAGCGCTGAAGTTCAACGAACGCGGCGTCTTTGAGGCCAACCAGAACCAGTGGTCCGCGGCCCGGCAGAACTTTCTGCGCGCCTACCAGATCGATCCCTCGAGCGCATTCTCGCTCAATAATCGCGCCTACGTGGCCGAGCGCGACGGCGATCTTGAGTCGGCGCAGTTCTTCTATGAAAAGTCGTGGAGGGCCGCTGATGCCAACGACCGCGTGGGCATTGCCACCAGCAGCTTTGCCGACGGCCAGAAGATCATCACCGTCGCGAATGACAGCGACAGCAAGGTCAACAGCGCGCTCACAGTCTACGGCCAGCAGCGCCACGAGCAGAGCGTTCCGGTGGAACTGACTCCGCGCGGCGGCGCGCAGGCCAATTCACCTTCGAACCGGAACCAGAGGAACCAGGAGCAGAATCGGAGGCAGAATCAAAATCAGAACCAGAACAAGCAACAGCAGCAGCCCTCCAGCGAGGAGCCTTCGCTGACGCCGCGCTCCAATACGCAGCAGAACCAAGGCACGCCGCAGCGTCCGGACACGCAGCAGAATCCGCAGTAAATCAAAAGAACCCACGGACTATGAGCACACAGACCACTCAATACCCCTCGCAGCAATCGCTCACCCTGCTATCGCGCCTGCTGATTTCAGGCCGCAGCACGATTGCTTCGAATCCTGCGAGCAGTTCTTCGCTCAGGTCGGATGTTCTTACTCTCACGCGGGCGCAGTTTGACGAGCTGCTGGCGCAGGCGCAATTGAATCACGTCGTCGTGCGTGGGCTTGGCGCACTTCGCGCGCTAGCCGTTGAAGAAAACGACGCGATGCGGGCAGAGTGGGCCGAGCAGGCGCTGACTGCCGAACGCCTGCGCATCGAAACCGGAGTCCTTTATCTCGCCGCAATCTGCGCGGCCTTCAGCGAGCATGGCTACGGCGTCGCGGTCATCAAGTCGCTTGATCACTGGCCGGACCTGGGCAGCGATCTCGATCTTTATACGAGCGCCAGCTCCGAAGAAGTCTGCCTGCTGATGAAGCGCAGTTTTAATGCCGAGATAGAGCCGCGCAGCTGGGGCGACCGGTTGGCGTGCAAATGGAATTTCAAGCTGCCGGGACTGCCGGAATCTGTTGAAATTCATGTCGGCCGCCTTGGCCAGACCGGCGAGCAGGTGGAGATTGCTTCGTCGGTTCTCGATCGTGCTCGCCAGGTGCGCGTCGGCGAGCGCACCTTCCAAGTTCCGTCTGTCACTGAGCGGCTGCTCATCTCCACGCTGCAGCGCATGTACCGGCACTTCTATTTCCGCTTGTGCGACATCATCGACAGCGCTGGCCTGGACGAATCGAACCAGATCGACTATGCCGATCTGCATGCCGCGGCGGAAAAGGCCGGTATCTGGAAGGGCACAGCCACCTACATGCAGATCGTTTCGGACTACGTAAAACGTTATCGCGGCAGTGGGCTCGAGCTGCCGCAGTTCGTGACGAGTGCCGCGCGGTTCGGGGCGGCAGAAACCTATTACGCGCGCGCCTTCATCCGAGTGCCCATCATGCCGCAGTCGGCGCGCCTTTACACGGCGCAACTGGCCGGCGTGTTGAGCAAAGGCTCGCTGCATAACGGTGCGCGCCTCAGCCTGCTGCCGTGGCTGGCGACGGTAGCGGCTGTGGGTCAAAAGCTTACGGGTAGTGATAAGGGCATTTGGTAGGTAAAACTCGCGCCTCACTCGCGGCGCGCTGGTGGCATCCAACGTATCAGGCAAGTTGGGGCTGAATTTTTGAAAGGGGAGGCCGGGAGTTTCCGGCAAAGCAGTATGGGTTACCTTGTCACCCGGAGTACAAAATCGAGCCCCCGTGAAATCCGGTCTGGCGGAAGCGCGAGAGGACGGCTGTCGCAGGGGGCGGCAGCCTATAATCGCTCTTCGCTTGCTTTCGACACGCAACTCGATGTGCAGCAAGATGGGTCTCTCGCGTGGCAGGGAATGCCACAACTGGTAAAGCCGGCGGCTGTGCCGTCTATGGGGAACGGCATTCTGGGCCGCGGCGGCGTTCTTTACACCACCCAGAAGGACCCGAAATCGAAAACCATTTCGTTTATCGTGCACTCGGTTGTCATCGGCGGCATCCTGTGGTTGGGCTTGACGTCCAAGAGAGTGGTTCACACCGCGGAGAATGTCATCAAGTTCAACCTCACCGATCCACCACCTCCGGTAATGCCGGTCGCAAAACAGATGGGCGGCGGTGGCGGCGGCGGCGCGCACCATGTAGCTCCGCCGGTGAAGGCTCAGTTGCCCAAGCCGATACCGGTGCCGAAAATTCACCTGATGCCGGCGCAGATCGCGCAAATCGCCCACCCGAAGCTGGCGGCTGAGCCTGACGCTCATGTCAACATGCAGGCAAACACCAAAATGCCGATCATGGGCATGCAGGATTCTCCGCAGGTCGCGCTGGCCTCACAGGGATCCGGCGCTCAGTCCGGCTTTGGCACCGGCATGGGCGGCGGCATCGGCATCGGCCATGGTTCCGGTAACGGCGTGGGCAGCGGCGGCGGCTATGGTGGCGGCGTAATGTCGGTGGGCGGCGGCGTCAGTGCGCCAGTCGTGATTCACCAGGTTGAGGCGGAGTTCACCGAGGAAGCGCGCAAGGCCAATTACCAGGGCACGGTGTCGCTGCAGCTTGTCGTCGACCAGCAGGGCAATCCGCAGGACGTGCGCGTGGTGCGCCACGCTGGCATGGGCCTCGACGAGAAAGCCATCGAAGCCGTGAAGCAGTACAAATTCCGTCCGGCCATGTACCAGGGCCATCCGGTTGCGGTGCAGTTGGTCATCGACGTGGATTTCCGTCTGCACTGATTGCAGGATCTGCGACAATTCAGGCAATGAAAAGGGCGGAGCTACTCCGCCCTTTTTTCTACCTCCTGATTCTTGATACTCCGGAGTTGCTTCACGGTCTGACGGGCGATCTGTAATGCGTGGATATAGAAGGAGGCTCGGCGGGGGGTGATCTTGCCTTCCGACCGCGCGGTGAGCACCTGGCCGATGGCGGCCTGGATCAAGGCCGGATTCTCGATGGCGGGCAGTTCGAGTAGAACTCTTGCAGGCGCCGTTCCTGAGCTGGGAGCGATATCGCCGATGTGGATGTAGCAGCGGCTCCTGCCACGCAGGGCGGGCCAATAGCAGAGGTCGCCTGTGGCGCTGATCTGTTTACACCTCTGGACCGGCTGACTATTGTTCAAGGCTTGCATATCCCCACCCCTTTTTTGGTCCAAAATACTTAAAATCAGCTGTTTGACGGTAAATTCGAGGTAATTAACGACTTACCTGCCGCCGGGTTGTTTTTTCACTGACGGACGATGGCACGAAGCGGCTGTTTTGCTGAGCTTTGAGGAGAGTGTGGCGGGAAGGATGGAAATTATTGGCAATGTTGGCGGAAAAAATAAGTCGTGCTGTAACAGGGAGATGAGGACCGGGACGCGAAGATGGGGCTTGACTGAATCGCTCCAGCTCAGTTGGCGGAGGAAGCTGCGCGCTTTCCCAAGCCTCCAAGGCGAGAGCTGAGGCGCGGGCTCGCAAGGAGAAGGTCCGGTTTCTTGATGGCTCCCTGATACGCTGCGTGCTAAAAGCGAATGAACAGGGAACAGGCCGATGCTTCTTTTACCCGTGCAACGCGCGTGCGCTCTGAATCCGCAGTGAAGGAAGTTCTCCCCTGTCCATGAGCGCCGGTTCCATCGCCGAGTTGGAGAGCCTTTTTGGCGACTATTCGCTTGACCATGCTTTCGACGAGATGCGCGAGCCGAACGGCGAACTGCGCGAGCACTACTCGGCGTTGGCCGAAACGCTGGCGCGGTTGCCCAAGGAAGAATTGCAGAGGCGCAAGCAGTCGGCCGACATTTCGTTTCTGACGCAGGGCATCACCTTTACGGTCTACGGGCGAGATGAAGGTACGGAGCGCATCTTTCCCTACGATTTGTTACCGCGGCTGATTACCGCGCGCGAATGGGAGCAGATTGAGCGAGGGCTGACGCAGCGCATCACGGCACTAAATCATTTTCTGCGCGACATTTACTCCGAGGCGCGGATTTTGAACGAACACGTGGTACCGCAGGATCTGGTTTACAGCTGCAAGCAGTTCCGGCGGCAGATGCGCGGACTGCAGGTTCCGCGGAATGTGTATATCGCGGTGATTGGCTCGGACCTGCTGCGGCTGAATACAGGCGAGTTTGTCGTTCTCGAAGATAATCTGCGTGTGCCGAGCGGCGTGAGCTACATGCTTACCAACCGGCGCGTAATGAAACGGACCTTCCCGCAGCTCTTTCACAATTACGGCGTGCGGCCCATTGAGCGTTATCCACAGCTGCTGCTTTCGACGCTGCGCTCGCTCGCGCCTGAGGGCAGGCCGGAGCCGAATATCGTCCTGCTGACGCCGGGCGTGTTTAATTCGGCGTACTTTGAGCACACATTTCTGGCGCGCCAGATGGGCATTGACCTGGTAGAAGGCCGCGACCTGGTGACGCACGACAACATTGTCTACATGCGGACGACGGACGGGCTAAAGCGCGTGGATGTGATCTACAGGCGCGTCGATGACGACTTCAGCGATCCGCTGGTTTTTCGGTCGGATTCGATCCTGGGTTGCGCGGGACTCTTTAATGCCTATCGCGCGGGGAATGTCACGGTGACGAATGCATTTGGCACGGGGGTGGCAGACGACAAGGCGCTGTACGCGTATGTGCCGAAGATCATTCGCTACTACCTGGGCGAGGAGCCGATTCTGTCGAATGTCGAGACTTACCTGATGACGGAAGAGAAGGAACGGAAGCACGTTCTCAAAAATCTGGACAAGCTGGTGGTGAAGGCGGTGGGCGAGAGCGGCGGGTATGGCATGCTGATCGGTCCTCACTCGACAGCGGCGCAGAGGGAGGAGTTTGCGCGGCGCATTGATGCGAATCCGCGGAACTATATCGCGCAGCCGACACTGGATTTTTCGAGAGCGCCGTGTTTGATCGGCGAACGGCTGGAGCCGCGGCATGTGGACCTGCGGCCCTACATCTTATTTGGCGACAAGGTGAACATCGTGCCTGGAGGATTGACGCGCGTGGCTCTGGAGAAGGGATCGCTGGTAGTGAACTCCTCGCAGGGCGGAGGCAGCAAGGACACATGGGTATTGCAGGACTGAGCGATCACTTAATAAACACGCAGTTCAGGAGGATGCACGAATGCTGAGCCGTGTTGCCGACAGCCTCTACTGGATGAGCCGCTACCTGGAGCGAGCGGAAAATACCGTGCGGCAGCTGGACGTGACGATGAACCTCATGTTGGACCCGGGCGAGGCGACTGCGGAGACGCGCTGGCGGCGTTTTGTGGCGGCGCTGGGCAAACCGCCGGGCCTGGAGTGGAACGGCGATCTGGACGCCATGGCGCGCGGGCTGGTCTTTGACGCTTCGAATCACGCATCGGTGATTTACTGCGTGAACTGCGCGCGGGAGAATGCGCGGCAGGTGAGGGAAGAGATTTCGACCGAGCAGTGGCAAATGCTAAACCGGCTTTTTCATCATACGCATTCTCCGAGCACGCAACTGCAGGCGCGGGACAATCTGAGCGATGTGCTGGCCGGAGTGCAGGACGGCATCCATCTTTTCAGAGGCGTGAGCGACGCGACGATGATTCATGGGCAAGGATGGCAGTTCATCCGCCTGGCACGGTATCTTGAGCGCGCCTACGCCACAGCCACACTGTTGGAGGTATTTTATCCGGAGATTATGAGCCCTCCGGACCGGGGACAGTCCGGCTTCAAGTACCTGGAACAGGTGGGTTTGCTGCGCTGCTGTACTGCGTTTGAAGCCTATTGTCAGGTGTACACCGCCGATATTACCGCCGACCGCATCCTTGAATTTCTGGTTCTCAACCGCGACTTCCCCCATGCTATCCGATATTGCGTGGACGCCACGTCGCAGGCGGTTGATGCGATTCAGCGCAGCGGCGGCCGGCGTCCACCGGAGGAACTGCGGGCAGTGATCGGGCGGCTGCACGCGATGCTGGGCTACACGACGGTGGGGGAAATTCTCACCGGCGATGCGGCTGCGTTTCTGCACTCTATCCGTAAGCAGTGCATGGCGATTCATGAACAGATTTACCACCACTACGTGCATTACTCCATTCAGTTCGCGCTGACGGTGTAAGTGGCAGGAGAGCGAGCATGAACTTTTATTCCATCCGGCATTTGACACGCTTCCGCTACTCGCGGCCCATCGGTGAGAGCATCATGGAGTTGCGGATGCATCCGCGGTCGGATGCCTTGCAGCATTGCCTGGCTTTCTCACTTTCGGTCAGCCCGCGCTGTCGGGTGTTTACCTACCGCGATTATCTTGGCAACAACGTGCATCACTTTGACATTCCCGGCGATCATACGCAGCTCATTATTGTGGCGGAGTCTGTGGTGGAGCAGCAGGCAGCGCCGCAGGTGCCGGCATTTCTTGCTCCCGATGCATGGAAGGAACTGGATGAATTGGTCGACAGCGGCGACTACTCGGAGATGTTGTTGCCCTCTACCTATGCGATGGGGTCTCCGGCGCTGCTTGAGCTTGCGGCCAGACTTGAAGTGAGGCGCCGCGATGACCCCGCGATGCTGGTGCACGAGCTAAATCAGAGGCTCTTCGATTATTTTGAGTACGTGCCTAAGCACACGCGCGTGGACTCGCCGATTGACGAGGCGATCCAGAGCCGCAAGGGCGTCTGCCAGGATTTCGCGCACACGATGATCGCGCTGCTCCGCCATGTGGGTATTCCCGCGCGGTATGTTTCCGGCTATTTGTATCGCAGCCGCGAGGATCATGACCGTTCGACGCCCGATGCCACGCACGCCTGGGTGGACGCGTTGCTGCCGCATCTGGGCTGGGTTGGCTTTGATCCTACTAACAATCTCGTCGCTCATCACCGGCACATTCGCACAGCAGTGGGCCGCGATTATGCAGACGTGCCGCCAACGCGGGGAATTTTTCGCGGCAAGACGGAGAGCGATCTGTACGTGGCGGTGCATGTTGAAGCTGGTGAAAGGGCTCCCGCCCTCGATCGAAAGCTGCCCATACCGGAGGACTGGTCCGTACTAGTGGAGCGCGCACAGGAACCCGTGGCCCCGGTCATGCCAAAAATTGAAATTCAGCAAATGCAGCAACAACAGTAAGGCCAAACGACGAATCTTTATGCAATTTCTGACCTTCCCCTCTGCAGATTTGCGTCCCATTGGCGCAGAATTGCATCGGCATCAAATTGACGCCTTAGCTCCGCTTGTTGCTATGAGCTACTTACACTGTTGGC
>JASIJW010000138.1:0-15914 GCA_030050035.1 Acidobacteriaceae bacterium
GGCCAGCGGTCCTGGCAAATGTGATGTGAGTTTTGGATGAGCCGCACCAGGAACCCCCATCACGATGAGCTGCACGTCTCGATTCTCGGCGGCATCAAGAATCAGCGATTCGCGCGAACCGAAATCCACGTGGAAACTGAGGTCGATATCCGGCTCGTGTTCGGGTAGCCCGCTCTCGATCATCCGTAGGCGGCAGAACGCTTCGGCCGACATGCGCGCGGAAAGCGGCTCTCTCCAGACATCTTCCGTCACATGCAGGAGCAAGAGCCGCGCCGAGTATGCGCGCACGAGGGCATAGGCATACTCGAGCGCCGGCCGGGACGCAGGCTCGAAATCCGTAGCGAAAAGAATACGCTCGATCCGCGCCTCCGGTCCGACCCTGATCTTAGGGCCAACCAGAAGCACGGGACAAGGAGCCGTGGTGGCGATTTCCTGCTCCAAGGGCGGGGCGATGAGTTTCTGAATTCCGTGACGTCCGTGGCTTCCGGCCACGATCAGGTCGATTCGCTCCTGCACCGCCATCGAAGCTATGATCGTCGGAACCTCGCCGTGCTCAATGCGGACGCTGAACGCGATATCTGCATAGCGTGTGGCATCGAGCAACGCGTGAATGCTTTGCGCGGCATTGGTTTTCAGTTCGGCCAGGGTGATCTCAAGTTGATTGGGGTGGATGTGTGCATAGTCACCGGCTGCGATTGCATGTACAGCCAAGATTTCCGCGCCGAAGCTCCGCGCAAATGCTGCCGCAAAAAGCAGCGCCAATGCCGACGTCTCCGAGAGATTGCTGGCCAAAAGGATGGGTTGATCCGGATGGGAAGCTGCGGAGGGAGAGGTTTTGGCAGTCCCATGTTCTGCCTCCTGCGGTCATAATCATGGAGCCATTCCAGCGCTCGAAATCTGCACACCGCCTTGTTCGTGCTCCGGAACCAGAGTGATGAACCGGGCCAGCTGGTCGCTGGCTGGCAGTGAAGTGATCATCATCAGCTGATCGTGCGCTTCCACAATGGTGTCGGGATGGGGCAACAGCACCTGCTCGAGGCGGAGGATTGCGGTAATTTCAAACTCATATTGGTGCAACTCGCGGTAGAACCAATTGATGCTTTTATCCACCAGTGGACTGTTCTCCGATACTAGCCCGATGGTGAGCTCTTTCTGGCCGGGCAGGTCAAAGCGAACCCGGGAGCGCAACAACCGCAACAGGTCGAGATTTCCCACTGCGTTGGTAAGGTGCAGATCGCGTTTGCCTAGCAGGTTCATAGCGATCCGGACATGCTCCATGTAGTGCGCAGGGGAGCTCTGGCGATCCGGTACTTGGCCTTCGTAGAGACTGCGGTATTTGAGCTCGGTGGAGAGTCCGTCCTGCAAAAGAAAGGCGAGCATTACCGCAATGCCTGCAGGAACGAGGAGTTGGAAACCGCCAGCCATTTCCGTGACCATGAGCATGGTAGCAATTGGGACGCGCGCGGCAGCTCCAAACAGAGCAGCCATGCCGACGACAACGAACACCGCGGAAGACTGGTGCGCCACCAGCGCAAAGACGCCGCCCAGCATGGCGCCAACAAACAAGGATGGCGCGAAAACACCGCCCGATCCGCCCGATGAAACGGTGAGCGCGAAAGCTGCGGTCTTGGCAAAAATGAGAACTAGCATCAGGCCGAGAGCCATTCGTCCGTCGATGGCCAGTTGCATCCAGCCATATCCGCCCTGCAATACCTGGGGAAGGCGAAGTGCAATCAGGCCCACGCCGAGCCCGCCGAAAGCCGGGCGAGTCCACAGCGGTACGGGCAGCACACGGAAAAAATCGCGTACGCGGTAGAAGACCTCGGGGAGAATAGTCCCAATGATCCCGGCGGCAAGGCCAAGAGCGGCGTACCATCCGTATGCGGCGAACGAAGGCGTAGCGATGTCGGGCAGGGTGAAGAGCGGAGCGAACCCTACAAACAAACCGTTCACCGCGTACGCAACCGCCGACGAACACATCGTGTAAAGCAGAGCAACCACATCGAACTCCATTTTGCCGTAGAGAACCTCGATAGCGAAGATGCTGGTGCCCATGGGAGAGCGGAAGATCGCGGATAGACCTGCGGCCATGCCCGCTAGAAGCAGGAGCCGGCGCTGTTCTTCTGTGCGGTGGGTCAGGCGCGCGTAATATGAGCCGAGGGTCGCAGTGATGAGGGCGATCGGGCCCTCGCGACCGGCAGCTCCGCCGGATCCGATGGTGATGGCCGAAGCCACCATCTTGAGAGGTGCGACGCGAGGGCGGATGAGCCCTTCCTTCCGATGAAACGCGTTGACGACAGTGTCGGTGCCGTGGCCTTCGGCTTCGGGAGCGAACCTGTACACGAGGATTCCGGAGAGCAGGCCGCCCAAGGTCGTAACGAGAGGGATAAGCCAGAGTCCGTGGGGCCCGATGTGCTGAACGAGGCCCGCATGGGTTTCCATTCCAGGTGCCTGATAACCGGCCAGGTCCTCAAGCATCAGACGGCTGCAGACCCCCAGCATCCACATGAAAGCGCGTGCGCTCAAAGCGCCTGCAACTCCGAGTGCTGCCGACTCCAGCAATAACCTGCGCTCACCTTCGATTTTCAACAACTGCCTCCGCCCGGTGGCGCGGCGACCGGCCATGTTTCAATGCACTGTCCCCCTGTTGACTGATGCAGAATGAGGGATTGAGGTGGGCCGGTGGCAGGTTCAATGAGGGGAACGGGTGACTATAGCTGAAGATTGAGTGAAAACTTAGCTCTGCGAGTGAAGAGACAGCCTTTCCCATCGGGAACAATGGAAGTGATCGAGCGGTGCGTCAAGGCAGGCAAGCCAGTCATGCTCCACTTCTATACCGGTCACTTTTCAAGGGACCATGTTCCCGAACAACTGCAACTGGTAAAGAACTACCCGCGCCAGATTATGGCGCAGAGTATCCATGCCAGTTTCGCCGACCTTGAAGATTTTCGCCGAAAGGTCAGCCGGCATCTTGACGCGAGCACGGCGAAGTTGGCAGGCGATCGGGAGCTTATCGCAATGCCCAGCGAGCAGGAGGACCTAAGGATTGGTAACCGCCGAACACAGGTAGGAATTACAAGCAGAAAATCTGACGTGACAGGAGATCGTTGGGGAAGTGCAGACTATCAGTCCGCGGCGAGGATAGGCGGAGAGGCCTCGCATTCCGGGAAGGGCGCTGAGGCTACCTTCCTCTAATAAACAATGCTGTTGGTGCGCCACTCAAAGCGGTGCTGACCACGCGTATTTGATCCCCTTCCCGCACCTGAAACTTCATTCCTTCCACGACTCCGAAATCCGTTTCAGCGATCGTCGCTGCGTTGATCTTGATGGTTTGGACCCTTCCCTCCTTGTCTTCAACCAGGATGGAATGCGCGCGACCCTCGAATTTCTTCACGGTCCCGACCGTCGCTGTAAATGGCCCAGGGCCAAGGTTCTTCAGAGCGACAACGGTCTGTTCGGGACCGTCGCCATAGTAAAACACGATCGCGTAGGCTCCGGTCTTCTCGAAGGCATCTGCAGCCGTCGTCTCCACCGCGATCTTCTTATCGAATTCGATGGGTGTTTTGGCTTTCGTCATCTCCTTGAACTTGGCACTGTATCCGCTGTCCTGAAACACGGTCATCGTCTTCGTGTTGTTATCTATGGCAGTCACGGTTCCCGTCAGCGCATGGATCACCTCCTGTGCCGCCATGGGGACAGACAGGAGCCCAAGGCATACTGCAAGAACACTAACCAGTGGTTTCACCACGAGTTTCCTCTGATCGACGGAGCTTATACCTCTCAATAAGCGTGAATCAATAGGTTTGTCTGTTCCTTTTTGGACATGGCTCGCGAAGCCTCTTCGGTGAGGAGATAGCTAGTGATTCTATAACCACGCGTCCGCCAACCGGCTCAGTCGCTGCTAGCCCACCCTGCCGCCAGCACTGTTGTAACGATCGACGCCGTGGTCGCGTCTTTCAACCTTACTCTTGCGCAGATACTCCGGCGTTCCTGCTCAACCGCCCTCAGTCGCGCAGAAACACGTTGAGCAACGTCTCGTGCACGCGAATCTTGCTGTCGTATTCGATGAACCCGAGTTTGCGAAAGCGATTCATGAAGGCATTCACTCGCGGACGCGTGCTGCCGATCATGCTCGCGAGCGCCTCTTGCGAAATCGGCGGGATCACCGTCTTGTGTTCCTCTTTTTCCCCGTACTCGGCAAGCATCAAAAGCAGACGAGCCAGACGTTTCTCTGCGCGATTGAACAATTGATCAACCAGGTCTGCTTGGGTCTTCATCGTGCACGACAGCAGGAACGAGGAAAACTGGTAGGAGAACTCGCGGTTATCCCGCATTAGCCGCAGAAACTCCGGCCTGGAGATCCGGATGGCGGTGCACGTAGTCAACGCGATGGCGTTGGTGACACGCACGCCCGGTTCGGGAGCCATCGCCCTTTCGCCGAAGAAATCACCCGCGACCACCAGGCGAATGGTGGCCTCTTTCCCGCTGGAGGAGACGACAGAGATCTTGGCTCGGCCCGTCTTTAAATAGAGGACGCAGTCGGCCGGGTCGCCTTGCACAAAAAATGCCTCACCTTTCTTGAGACTGACGGTCCTTCGCCCAGCGGCGCCGTGCGACAGGAACCCCTCCAAATTGAAAGCCGGCTCGGAACTGGTGAACATCGAGAAAGTGATTGTAATGGTTATTTTAGCGATCCGGGGTTCAGCAGGGTAACGAGGTCGGTTACCCCGGAGGCCAAAAACGCCCCAACTGTCTCAAAAGGAACAGCGGCCGCTGATCCTTTGATCAAGACTTTTGGCAGTGTCCATCTCCCCCGAGATCCCCCCGGAGTTGAATCGCCGACCGCAGAGATCTGCCTTTCTTATGTCCTGAGTGGAGCTGGCAAGAGAGGGACAAGTGAACGCAGTTGAATGATTGCTTGAAGGAGTACTACCTTGGATCGGAAAACAAGATTTTTCATTGCCGGCTTGCTTGCAGCATCGCTGACTGCCCAGGTTGGTTGCAAGCACAAGGTGCAGACGTCCGTTGCCACTGCTCCGCCGGTGGCTCCGGCTCCCACGGCAAATGTCACTGCTTCCCCCGCGGCAGTCACAGCAGGTGAACAGGTTACGCTCAGCTGGAAGACCACCAATGCAACCACTGCCTCAATCGACGGTCTCGGTGAAGTGGCTACCTCCGGCACCCGCAACGTCACCCCAAGTGTCTCTACCACATATCATCTTGTTGCAAAGGGCAACGGTGGAAGCGCGGACGCCTATAGCCGGGTAACAGTGACCCAGCCCCCGGTCGCCGCGGCTCCAGTTCCAACTATGACCGAGGAGCAGCAGTTCAAGGCTGGTGTTAAAGACGTCTTCTTCGACTATGACAAGTTCAAGGTCCGCAACAGTGACGAAGCCGTTCTCTCACAGGATGCAGCCTTCCTCAGGAGCCATCCAGGTATGAAGGTCATAATCGGCGGTTATTGCGACGAGCGCGGCTCCAACGAATACAACCTCGCGCTTGGACAGAGCCGGGCCGACTCCGCGCAAAAGATTCTCATCGCCAATGGCGTCGATGCGAACCGCATACGTGTCATCAGTTACGGAAAGGAGAAGCCCTTCTGCAGCGAGGCAACCGACTCCTGCTGGCAGGAAAATCGCCGCGCCGGATTCTCCCTGGATCGATAGACAGCTGAATCACCCCGGCTCCGCGAGACCGTCAAGAGCTCGCGGAGCATTCTTGTTGCCCGCTTTCGCTTGGGGGTACACGCCCCACACCTGCAATATCTGTTCGCGTGTATTCGGATGTATCACCGGCTTCATGTAAGGTTACTCGTGCTTGGTCATCAATCATGCAGTCGACACGACGCAAACTTAGTTCATTGCAATTTCCTATAGAAGAATTACTTTGATCTTGGATGGAATTCATGCCTGCCTTAGAAGAGCGCGGTTCTGCTGAATGCAGCGCTGCTGTGGTATCCACCACGCCTCTTAAGTAGAAATCGTTCGCCGCTGTCCGGGCCCACAGCTCACCCTCCCCGAAATTTCATCGAAAATGCGACGACAACCGCGCTCAGTCTCTTGAACGATGGGCTTCAGCAGGCTCTCAAGGAGGTCTCAACATGCATCGAGCTAATTCGGTCAAACTCATTGGTGCAACCAAGCCAAGCATTTGTCGGCGATTCATGTTTATCTGCAGAAGGAGCCTTTGCGTGGGGATGGGGTGGCATGCCGAACCCGCCCACCGGACCTTCCCGCGACTTTAGTTTCATGGAGCTGGGCAATTTTTGTGGATAAATGGGCTACGGTTGCTGGGAGAATGGGGCAACTGAGGCAGTCCGCAAACGATCCATTTTTCATCTGGCCATCGAATTTTGGTACGCCGAAGAGCACTTTGTGCGCTCCCTGGAGAACGCGCAGGTCTTCGCCTCCGACCGATAGATACAGTCATAGTAAACGTCCTTGGAGTTCCTCCGTTCCCGGGTCGACGACAGACGCGTCGTCTACGGGCGGACGCCACACACGTCTCTCGACCATAGAACTCGAACGCTCAAGCGCTCCGAGCGGCTCAATTCCCATCATTTTCAGGCGCCCGCAAAGCTCGTAGAGCACTTCATCCCGGCGTAGGGTCCAGGTCGAAGCAAAACAGCGCCAGAAAACCCAACCCGCTCTTTCGAGGATGCGCTGGCGGTTCATGTCGTGCACCCATTTGTCTGGTCCATGATATTCGTCGCCGTCGCATTCGATGGCTAGCCGCACATCGCTGGCACCCTCAACCACCATATCGATCCGGTAGGCTCCCGTCTTGACCTGGGGAATAACTCTATATCCGCGATAAGTGAGTTCTGTATACACGTCGCGCTCAAACCCAGATTCGCAAAGATCGATAAGCTTGGTTGTCTCTTCAGTATTGGGCACCATCGGCTTGTCGAAATGAGAAAGCAGACTGGCCCGCAAGTCCCTATCTGAAAGATCGGTGGCCACGACAGAACGCACCATGTACATTCGATCCTGGGCACGGCTCGCAGCGACGTTGAATCGCTGGTCGAACATGCTCCCGGACAACGCCTTGCAACTCCGGGGATCGGCGACCATTGAAAGAAACATGATGTGCCGCTCTCTTCCTTGAAAGGCCCGCGCGTCTCCGCACAGGAATTTTCGCCGGCGCAGTTCGGCTGCGTCGCATCGCTGCGTGACGACTGAATCGATGTGTTTCGCCTGCTCGCTGCCAAGAAGCGAGACAACTCCGATAGTGCGGTGTGCAAGTTTTTCATTTGTAAGGATGGCAGATCTCGTCTGCGATCGCCTGCGCTTCGTAACCGTTGCGGTCATGCACGTCGCGGATCCCGCCCTCGACGTAAATGTCGACTAATGGAGGTTCGATGCGCTCGGAGGCACGCGGAATTCGGAGTGGCAGAATCTGATTCTGATAAAACGTGCGATTTGAATAGGCGATGATAGGCGGCACGCACCGGAAGTGCTCGCGTAGCATGACCTGGTCGGCGGCGAAAACGCGAGCCGCCAAGTCGTATAAAGATTTCTCCGGCGTCATCTCAGCAGCAAACGGCTGGTCGGCGAGGTACCGGTCAAGCAGCTCCTGGATGCGGGTACTTTCGATGAACCCGCCATCAGGAGAGACCTGCTTATCATCGCCAACAACCAGAATCTTCTTGCCACGGAGGACCGCCGGAAGCGCCCAGAGGTCCGATTGACTCGCTTCATCGACGATCACCAGATCGAATGCCCCAAGGTCCGCCGGCATGGCCTCTGAGATTCTACTGTGGTTCATGATCCAGCACGGGACCGCGCCTGCGGCGTCATACATCATCTCCCGAGCGTCGCGGCGGTAGCGAGTGGCATTCGGTCCAGTACCTTGGCCGATTCTACGCACTGCAGTCGCATATCCGGCCAGGGCCTGCAGGACCCTCGGTGTCGCGCTCTCTTTGGTGGCGAGCCACGCTGCCTTTGCCACCATCTCTCGATAGAACCGTGCGAGCCCGTCTTCAACATCGCGCCGTCTCCGAGCCAGAGTCAGCAGTTCTTCTCTTGCTTCAATCTGGTCGAGGTGCGTCCGCACTCTTGCCCAGTTCCACGCATCCCGCCATGATGTTGGAAACGTGGTGTCTTCACCCGATACAGCGACCGGCACAGACCGGACTCGCGCTGCCAGTTTTGGCGCACCAGACGACTCAAGCCGATTGGCTGCATCGATCACGTAGGATAGGTCGCTGGCGAGTGCAGCGACGCGGCGCAGCTCCTCCATCAACTCCGCATATTGAGCGCCGATACGCTCCCTGGCCATCTGCTCGTTGCCAAGGGTGTCGCGCACAAAGGCTCGCAGCGCATCCGAGACCGGTCCCGACTTTCCGGCAAGTTTCTCCTGAATGTCGCTGAGCTGGATCGTAGCGCTCGAAAGACTTGCAAAGACGAGATGCTGGGTCAGTTCGTCACGGATCTCCTCCAAGTCCTCACGCGCAGTGCGCGCGCCACGATCGAAACCGTTCTCGAAGACCTCGGAGGCACGCTTCCCAAACCGCGGATCGAAATCAGTTGCCAACCGATGTGCCTTTCGGGCAGAGAGAGCAACCAATTCGAGCTGCCTCAGAGACTCAACTCCACCGTCCAAGGCAGGAACGGAGAGCAGTTGATGGAGTGCATTCCACCGCGTCTCGAACGTCAATACCTGTTCATGAAGTGCAATCCACTCCTTTACCTTCTGCCAGTCTTCCCGGCTCGCCGGGACTCTCCCTTGAACGCGTACCTCCGCGATATATTCCTTCGCATCGCCGTTCCCTAGGGAGAGGAGACCAAACGGCTTGCCGGTCTCGACGGCTCGCGATACCGCCTCCGTTGTCTTGCCGTCCTGGAGAGCTGTGGCCGGAAAAACAACCGGAAACTTGAGAAACTGTGCTCGCGCTTCGACCAATGCGTCCAGATCTTCGAAGAGCGACTCCAATGCAGAACGCTCCGAGGCAAAGGAAGCATGCCCGCACCTCTTCCTCAGTTCAAATGGCCATGAATCGCCGACATCCTCGAGCTCGCCAGTCAGTGCAATCATCTCTTCGATGATCGCGAATAAAGCGCGGGCAGCTTCGAGGACCTCAGTCGTGTTCGCCTTTAGTGGCGTCAGTCCGCCACTGCGTACTTCCTCTTCGATGCTTCCGCGTTTGACTAGAACGTCGTGCAGTTCGCAGATGGCCGCCGCGGATGGGAAGCTATCTGATGATGGGACACGCGAGGTAACATATACCAGGTCTTCGCCAAGTGATCGGCGAACCTCGCGGAGCCGGCTCGCCTCATCGGACGAAAGGGGCGGAGCGTGCAGCGGGGACAAGGTGATCTCGTCGTCGAACCAGCCGTGCCGATCCCTGCCTGAAACCACCAGCTCAGCAAGCGTCTGGGCGCGCATCTCCACGCTATCGACTTCGATCGCGCAGAGTTGTTGCTGCGCGATTTGGTCGATCCGTCGGTCGATCGTAATCAACTCCGAGTGGGCGCGGTCAATAGACCCGCGAAGGCGTTTAATCTCCTGACGCGTCAACTCCGGGTTGATCTGAGAAACCTTGTGCTGGATTGCTTCGATCGAACCCTGGAATTGACGAATACCCTCTCGGTCACTGGTGAGCAGCGCGACTGTGAGAGCACGTACCTCATCCGGAATCTTGTCCTGCAAAACCGAGAGCGCCGCTTCGCCACGGGATGTGACAAGGATGCGCTTGCCGCTAGCAAGATAATGGCAAATCACATTCGCGATAGTGTGCGTTTTGCCCGTTCCCGGCGGCCCCTGAACCGTCACCCCCGGTGCCCGCTTCAGTCTTTGCACGATGGTTACTTGCTCATCGTTATAGGGGAGTGGAAAATACAACTCCTCGACTTTCCCGCTTGCAGTGGATGTACCACGTCCTGACAGCCCACGGAATGTAATCGGCTCAAACTGGATCGGCTTATCGGATGGCTGCATTACCAGCGCCAGAGGGCCTTCATGGATTGTGCAGCCGGCTTCGAGCTTCTCCTGCAGGCGCTTCAGATCTTCGAAGAGAAAATTGCTAGTCCGTGGCCGGGAGAGTAATACCCAGGCATCCGTGACGAACAGATGCGGGCCTGCCGGCGGAACCATGCCGTTCTGGTTCAGAACTTCCTTATACTGACCCTCGCTGTCCAGGTTGCCAGCAATTAACTTGAGAATGTCGGAGTAGCTTCCGGGGTCGAATGGTGTCGTCGGTCGGTCCTTCTGTCTCGATAGTTGCGCGATGGCGCTTCGTTCGACTTCGATGGTTCCCGCAATCTGGCAGGCAACGAACGCATCGACCTCAATGCGCGTTTCTGTTGCCCGCGGTCGGATCTCGATTGCCATCGACCGGTCGTCAATCGACAGCTCCATCTCCTGCGTGAGAAGGGGGTACTCAAACGCGACAGATTCTTTTTCGGTCTTCAACTGCCATGATGAGATCCCGACACCCCAAATCAGTTCCTGCGGCTTGCTGGTCTGCTCGGCCTCCATCTGGTGCATCAACGTGAATAAATCGCTATAAAGCGCGATGGTTCGTCGACGCGGTCTCTCTCCAGTAGCCCACCTCGTCCACAATAGCGAATATGCGGATAGGGATTCAGCCGCTGTCGTTCTCACCTGCGCTTCAACCGCAGCAGGATTGATCGGCTCGTTCCGTACCTTTGCCGATTGCACGCGCTGATTGATTTGTCTGGCTAAGCCTGCCTCATCGATAAATGGAGGTGGGCCGTTCGGATCGGCACTGAACCGGAGTAGTGCTTTGTGTGCAGTCGGAGGAGCAGGAGGCGGATCGGCAACCAATCGGGAAATTCTCAACCAAACGTGATCCCCAGCCAGCTTGATGTCGAATTCAACACCAGGCAGTCCCGCAATGTCGCCACGCTGACGCTGGAAGCCCTTCGCATTAGCCAATCGATAAGCCGCCGGGTCGATCTGCTTGGCTTGCTCCTTGATGTAATCAAGAAGGCAGATTAGTAAGTCCCGTGGATCAGGCATTCAGGCCCCCTGAACAGGGTGTGCACACGGCGTCATCTTGAAACAAGAGCCGGTTGACGATTCACTGTAACCAGACCCACATAAACGATTCCCGATAACGCGGCATTCTTCTGATACTAATTTAGACCGTCTTCACGTCACACGCAGCTACTTCCACCTCCCGACCGCCACTCTTGCACAATCTCGTTCCGGGCCAATTACTTCGCTGGAACACGGTGGCCACGCTCCGCGCGTGCCTGCGGAAAGCTGGGGTGGGCCAGCGACCCGTATGATCAGTGAAAATTTTTCCGGTGCGTATAGGTTTTGTCACGGATGATAATCTCCCACATTGCATATTCGCCTTATGTTTTCCTTATTTTAGGACGCGTGGGTGTTCCTCAATTGGGAAGACTGTCAGAGGATGATTTCAGAAGAGGGGGTTTGAGCATGCATCGACCGCTGGTAAGAATCGTCTTTGGCCGCTGGCCTAAACCGTTCGTTAAAGTACAAGCAATGGAGAGGTGACTGCAAAAATTAGCAACAGTCGTCCTCTCCCAACTTCGAAGCGCTCTATTTGCCGGTAGCCACAATGCCCAGCACCAACCGAGTTCCCGCATCGAGACGGATGTTCTGGTTGGCCGCAAACAGAGTTCCCGAGGCGGCGCCCGACGCATCTGCCTGCAGCATCACCCCGGGAAACCCCGTGAAACGAGGTGCCAGCGAATCGCTGAGCTGCACCACACCGTACATCGGCCCGGGCATTGAGGCAGGTATATCTGCGGCCATCGGATTTGTCGCGTCCCCGGCGCCGCCGGCGGTTCTGTCTCCACTCGTGTCTGCCTGGCCTGGAGCAGGCGCACCGGCACCAATGGCTCCGCCGGCCCGCCCACCCAAGCCGCCTTGACCGCCCATGCCGCCGGCTTCTCCGCCCATCGCTGGTCCACTGCCCGTCCCCGGGCCCGCACCGCCGTAACCTAAGTCGCTCGCCTCCCGGCGCGGCGGCGCAATAGCCTGAATCATGGAATGGATCGCGACGCTCACCCCTCCGCGCAATTCCGCGCGGTCGAAGGCGATCCTCAATTGCGAATTCGTCTCACCCTTTGTGTACGCCTGCGCCGAAGTGACGTGACCCAGCAGACGCGAACCCTTGGGAACGTCCGTTCCGTCGGCGGTCGTCATGCTTTGCGTGGTCTTCACGATCACGCTATCGCCCGGCTTCGCACTCTGCGAATTCAGCTTGCCTTCGAGCTCCCCGCTCACCGGCCGCATTTCGCTCACCACCAGAGAGTATGCGTGTGCCGCCGCGGCATTGGAGCCCTTCTGGCTGCTTTCCGAGCCCGACCCCGCAGCATTCGCCTGCGGCGACTGCAAGCCGGCGCTGCCGCTCGATGACCCACTGGCTTCCTGCATCTCTCCATTCGGAATCTGTCGCGCCATCAGCGGAATGCTCGTTACGCTGAGAAGAGCCACTGCCACTACCTGAGCCGTCTTCATCGCCAAATCCTCCATGCCCTGTCTTTCCCGCCTGCAGCCCTCTGCGTGTACGGCCCCGTCTATACGCTAGATGGTACTCCGACTGGAATGCCGATCGCTGGCGCAAAACATTCTCAGAGTCAGGCGTGGACGGTGGGTTCAACGCAGGAGGTGTGCACCGCACCAAAGCTCGGCTCGTGATTATTGAAACGAGCGACATTCATTCCATGGAGCAGCGGGTAAAGCAAGCCGTTAGGACAATTACTTTGCCGATGTTCGAGGTTTCCTGTGGACGGCGCTTCCACTTGATAGACCCGAGCGGGAATGAATTGGCTGTCATGCAACTCGATTGCGATTGCAGCGGGCGGTGCTCTGTTGAGACCGCCTTTCCACGATTAGCTGCGAGCTGCGCCTGCAGATCATCAAACACTGCCTTGGGCAGGCCGAGCGGATTGGCCGGCTAGGCTTCGGCCACCAACGAGAATTTGAATTTATCAGGAACTCAGTCCAGTCTGGATCCACGATTTCCTGTGTGTCCGAAATCACTGACGCCTCGGAGTTCCGGGAATGCTCATACCGCGCCAGCCAGCCGTTGAATGGTGATGCGATTGCGTCGTTTCGGAGCTGCAGCTAAAATGACCACATTTTGCTATCGCTTTGACGGACAAATTCGCTTTCTTTAGCTTTGATCGTGAGGTCGAATCGGTCTGCAAAACGTAATGTGCTGGATCTGATGATTGCAGCGACAATGATGTCAACACGTCCAGAGCCGATCTATGTCGAACATATCTCCATCGCGCGACGAGCAAGATCTTCGGCATTTCGGCTACGCCCAGGAACTCTTCCGCAGCATGGGTGGGTTTTCGAATTTCGCGATTTCGTTTTCAATCATTTCCATCCTGACCGGAGCGGTGACGCTCTACGGATACGGTCTGAAAATGGGCGGCCCGCTCGAGATGTCTCTCGGATGGCCTCTTGCGACCGTATTCACACTGTTGCTGGCTGCCAGCATGGCGGAGTTGTGCTCGGCATATCCGACCTCGGGTGCAATGTACCATTGGGCCGCGGCGTTCGGCGGACGTGCCGCGGGATGGTTTGTCGCGTCCTTGAACATCGTTGGTCTGATCGCTGCGCTGGCCGGCATCAACTTCAGCGCCGCCCAGTTCGTGCTTCCATTTTTGGGCATCTCCGCCTCCTATAACCACGTATTCCTGATGTTCGCATTCACCCTGGCCGGGCACGGCCTTATTAATCATTACGGTGTGCGACTGGTTGCGCTGCTCAACAACACCAGCGTGGTCATCCATATCCTCGGCGTGATTGCGATCGCGGGCATGCTTTTCTGGCTGGCGCCGCGCCAGCCAGTTTCATTCCTGGCCACAGGCAGCAATTCCAGCGGCTACCCTTACGGATGGGCGTTCCTTTTGGGATTGCTCCAGGCGCACTGGACGTATACCGGATTCGACGGGTCGGCTCATATGGCAGAGGAGACCCACGATCCCCGCCGCGTCGCTCCGTGGGGGATGGTGATTGCGGTAGGAGTCTCCGGTGTTGTGGGATATGTTTTGTTGATTGCCATTACCCTGGCGATTCGATCTATTCCGGCGGTGCTGACGGCGCACGACGCGCAGGGAAACGCGATTCCCGCCGCAATTGCGATCCTCGAGACTGGCCTCGGCTACCGCTTTGGCAATACCCTCGGGGCTATCGCCTCCATGGCGATGTGGTTCTGTGGACTTTCCTGCGTAACCTCGGCCTCCCGCGCCATTTACTCTCTGGCGCGCGATCGCGGAACACCATTTGCTGCGATCATGCAGAAGGTCAGCACCAGGCACGGGACTCCGGTCGCGGCAATCTGGGCCACGGTGATAGCAGGTCTGGCAGCAATGGCCTGGACCGGTGCGGTCCCGATTGTGACCTCGCTCAGCACGGTGGCGTTGTATCTTGCCTATATCATCCCCGTAGCGCTGGGGTTGAGGTCGCGTTTGCGTGGATCGGATTGGCCCACGCTGGCGCAATGGACCCTGGGCAGATGGGGCGCGGCATTGAACGGCATCGCGCTCGTCTATACTCTCTTCATTTGTTTCGTGTTGATGCTGCCGCCGAATCAATTGGCTGCCAAAACGCTAGCCGGCGTACTCGCGGCGCTCACCCTGGTCTACGTCTTGGAAGTGCGCCGAAAGTATGCGATTCCCGCGTGGGTCTCAGAACAACGACAGGTCCGGGCGACCGCGCCACAACAGGTTCTCGAGACCCCCCGCGATTCATCGCATGCCTAACCTAATTGGATTTGATCGCGCTACCTGGCAAGGCAGGAGCCTGATATGTTCGACAAGATCACGACCTTTTCTTTCCCGACTCGCATTGTTTTCGGCATGGGAGCAACACGCCGGCTGCCGGCTTGCCTTGAAGAGATCGGGGTTCGTCGGCCTCTGCTCGTGACTGATCCCGGTCTTCGCGCTGCTCCACCGTTCAAGACGGTTGAATCTGCTCTCCAGGATGGTGGAGTCCGTTACGAAGTCTTCGATCGCGTGCGCCCCAATCCAATCGAGGAGGATGTGGTGCAGGCCGCGGAATCCTATCGCGCGGCAAGCTGTGATTGCGTCATCGGTCTCGGCGGGGGAAGTGCAATTGACGTTGCAAAGGCCACGGTCGTAATCGCCCGCCAACAGGGAACGCTCGCCGACTTCGAAGCCCAGGCCGGCGGCATGGACCGCATGACCGGGCCATACGATCCGATCCTGGCGATTCCTACGACTGCCGGCACCGGGAGCGAAGTGGGAAGATCGTCGGTGATCACTTCGCAGAAACTGAAGCGAAAAATCATCATCTTCAGCCCGTGGTTGATGCCCAAAAGAGCGATCCTCGATCCTGAACTTACGGTGAGCCTCCCGCCACTTCTGACAGCGGCGACGGGCATGGACGCATTCACCCATTGTTTGGAATCGCTCACCTGTCCGGAGTTCCACCCGCTCTGCGATGCCATTGCCATTCACGGTCTCGAGTTGATCATCCGTTATCTTGAGAGCGCGACCCGCGACGGCCGGGATATCGAGGCGCGCGGCAACATGCTGGTCGCGGCCTCGATGGGCGCGATTGCATTTCAGAAGGATCTCGGCGCGACTCATTCGCTGGCCCATCCGCTCTCCACAGAATTCGGCTTGCACCACGGGTTAGCGAATGCACTGTGCCTGCCCGCCGTGATGAGATTCAATCTCGATGCGGCGACGCCGTACTATGCCCGCCTCGCCCGGCTTTTTCGCGATGGTCGTTCGAACGAACCGGACGATCGAGAGGCCGCCAAAGCCGTCAACATGGTCGAAGACATGATCGATCGTCTCGGCATTAAGCGCGGGTTGCGTAATCACCGCGTGCCCAAGGAGAGTCTTGAGGAGCTTTCAGAAAGCGCCTTTGACGATTCGTGTCACAAGACAAATATCCGCCCGTGCACTCAAGACGATCTGCTGAGGCTGTACCAG
>JASIJW010000139.1:0-7835 GCA_030050035.1 Acidobacteriaceae bacterium
GCGCCCATCATGGATCGCTGGCGGCGTATCAGCGCGCCGTGATCGAAGAGCAGCTCAAGGCGGGACAGATCAAAGCGCTTTGCGCCACTTCGACGCTCGAACTCGGCATCGATATGGGCGCGGTCGACATGGTCATCCAGATCGAAGCGCCGCCGTCGGTTGCCAGCGGCATGCAGCGCGTTGGCCGCGCCGGCCACCACGTGGACGCGGTGAGCGAAGGCATTCTGTTTCCCAAGTACCGCGCGGACCTTGTGGCTTGCGCCGCCGTGACGCGCGCCATGCACGAGGGTCACATCGAGTCCACGCGCTTTCCGCGCAATCCGCTCGATGTGCTGGCACAGCAGTTGGTAGCGATTGTCGCGCACCCGCCGACAAAAGCAGGGAACAGGGAAAAGGGAATAGGGAACCGAAAAGCAGGGAACAAGGGAACGAGCCACCCCAGCGAGCACAGACCGCTCGATGGGAACCCCGGCAGGGAACAAGGGAACAAGAAAACGAACGGATTGAATCTGGCTAGCTACGTCAGCACTGCTAGCTCCGCTAACACCGCTGACTCTGCTGACTCCGCTCCTCCCGAAGTTTCTGTCGATTTTCTTTTTGATCTTGTGCGCCGCGCAGCGCCGTTTGGCTCGCTCACGCGCTCGGCCTTCGAGGGCGTGCTCGATCTGCTCAGCGGACGGTATCCCTCCGACGAATTCGGAGAGCTGCGCCCGCGGCTGACCTGGGACCTCATTCGAAATATTGTTAGCGCGCGCGAGGGTGCGGCGCGTCTAGCCATCCTCAATGCCGGAACCATCCCCGATCGCGGTTTGTATGGCGTTTTTCTTGCGTACAACGAGGGCAAGGCTGTGCGCGTGGGCGAACTCGACGAGGAGATGGTCTTCGAGTCGCACTCCAACGAGACCTTCATCCTCGGCGCGTCCACATGGCGCATCGTCGACATTACTCACGATCGCGTGCTGGTGACGCCCGCGCCTGGCGAGCCGGGCAAGATGCCTTTCTGGAAAGGCGACGGGCCGGGCCGGCCGCTGGAGTTTGGCCGGCGCATTGGCGCCATGGTGCGCGAGCTGCGCGCCTTGCCCCAACAGGCCGCGCTCACGCGCCTTGTGGCCGAGCACGATCTAGATCCCGGCGCTGCGGAAAACCTGCTGCGCTTTCTCGCCGACCAGGCTGAAGCCACCGGGCAAATTCCCGACGACCGGACCATCGTGATCGAGCGCACGCGCGACGAGCTGGGCGACTGGCGCGTGTGCGTGCTGACGCCCTTCGGCAGCCGCATTCATATTCCCTGGGCCATGGCGGTGAGCGCGCGCATCCGCGCCGCCGGCGGGCCGGAGGTCGAGACGCTGTGGGGCGACGACGGCTTCGTGCTGCGCTTTCCCGACACCGACGAGCCGCCCGATGCCGACTGGATTCTGGTGGAAGCGGCCGAGGCCATGCAGCTTGTGCTGCGCCAGCTCGGCTCGACGGCGCTGTTTGCAGGCCGCTTTCGCGAGGCTGCAGGCCGCGCGCTACTGCTGCCGCGCCGCCGCGCCGACCAGCGCTCGCCACTGTGGCAGTTGCGCAAGCGCTCGTACGATCTGTTGAGCGTCGCGTCGCGGTATCCGTCGTTTCCGCTGCTGCTTGAGGCATATCGCGAGTGCCTGCGCGATATTTTCGATATGCCTGCACTGATTGAGACGTTGCGCGCAATCGAGCAGCGGCAGTTGCGCGTACACGTGGTGGAGACGCGCAAGCCCTCGCCGTTTGCGTCGTCGCTGCTGTTCAGCTATGTGGCGAATTTCCTTTACGACGGCGATGCGCCGCTGGCCGAGCGCCGCGCGCAGGCGCTGACCATCGACCAGGATCAATTGCGCGAGTTGCTGGGCGAAGCCGATCTGCGTGAGTTGCTCGATGCCAACGCGATTGCCGAGGTGGAGGAAGCTGCGCAGTGCCTTGCGGAGAACTACCGCGCCCGCTCGGCAGATGGTATTCACGACCTGTGCCTGAAGCTGGGGGATCTGTCACAGGTTGAGCTTGCACGCCGTGTTGCCGAGCCGGTTTTGTTGGAATCGGTGGCCCGGCTTGTTCGCGCGCGGCGCCTGCTTGAGCTGCGAATTGCCGGTGAAAAGCGGCTTATTGCTGCTGAAGACGCGGCACGCTACCGTGATGCGCTGGGCATTCCGTTGCCGCCGGGCCTGGCGGTCGCGCTGCTCGCGCCGGTGGCGCATCCGGTACTTGAACTGGTACGCCGTTATGCGCGCACGCATGGGCCGTTCACTACGCGCGAGGCAGCGGAGCGCTTTGCGTTGGACGAAGAGGCCGTGGAAAATGCACTGCGGCAGCTTGCGCACGAGGGCCGCGTGCTCGAAGGCGGTTTCCGGCCCGGTGGTTTGCATCGCGAATGGTGCGATGCGGAGATACTGCGGCAGATCAGGCGAAAATCGCTGGCCAAGCTGCGCCGCGAAGTGGAACCGGTGGAGCAACACACGCTGGCGCGATTTCTTACGCACTGGCAGGGGTTGCTTGCGCCGCGGCGTGGAGGGCCGGCGCATCTGGATGCACTGCTCGATACAATCGAAAACCTGCAGGGCGCGCCGCTGCCGGCCTCGCTGCTTGAATCGTCCATTCTCCCGGCGCGCATTGCCGATTACGCGCCCGCAGGGCTCGATACGCTGATTGCAGCGGGCGAGGTGTCGTGGGCAGGAGTTGAGCCAATCGGCGAGCGCGACGGCCGCATTGCACTCTTTCTTGCCGACAAGCTGCCGTTGCTGGCACAGGCTCGGCCTTTAACTGAACCGCTCAGCGAGCGCGAAGAGAAGATTCTCGATGTGCTCGCTTCGACCGGCGCAAGTTTTTTCGATCCGCTGCATCAGGCCGTGGGCGGAGGTTATCCGGGCGAGACGATTGATGCGCTGTGGAGTCTCGTCTGGCGCGGACTTGTGACCAACGATTCGCTGCACGCGCTGCGCGCCTACATTGCGCGGCCCGAAAGCGCTCGGGCTCCGCGGCGCGCGCACACGGGGATGGTCTTCCGCTCGCGACGGACTACGCCGCCGAATGCGCAGGGACGGTGGTCTCTGTTGCCGCTCGTGAGTACGCTTGGAGTGCCTGCTCAGGGGCTGAAGCCCCAGGAATTTTTTGCGGCATCGGGCGGCACGGCTAAAGCCGTGCCCTTTCAAAACACCGTTGGCAGATCGGCAACGGAGGCGAGCCACGCGCTTGCGCTGCAATTGCTCAGCCGCTATGGGATTCTTTTGCGTGAGATGGTTGCTGCAGAAAACGTCCCCGGCGGTTTTAGCGCCGTCTACGATGTGTTGAAGGCGCTCGAAGAGAGCGGTCGCATTCGCCGCGGGTATTTTGTCGCGGGGCTGGGAGCTACGCAGTTTGCGTTGCCAGCCGCCGTCGATCTGCTGCGCCAGTTGCGCACGCCGCCGCCAGCGGAGAAGCCGGAGTTCGTGCAACTCGCTGCTACTGATCCGGCCAATCCGTACGGCTCGGTTCTGCGCTGGCCCGATCTGCCGGTGGCCGAAGACGATTCAGAGACTGCGCCGCGCCTGCTCACCCGCGCGGCCAATGCCGAGGTCATTCTGCGCAACGGCCAGCTTGTGGCGTGGCTGCGCCGCAGCAATCCTAACCTGCTGGTGTTTCTGCCGGCCGAGGAGCCTGAGCGCTCGCAGGTCGCCTCGGGTTTGGCGCACTTTCTCTGCAATCGCGGGCAGGAACGCATGCGCCTCCACGGCCATGATGGGGTGCTGATTACGACCATCAACGGGCAAGCTGTCGCCGGCCACTTCATGGCCAGATTCCTGATGGATGCAGGATTCCATCCCGGGCCGCTGGGCATGCACTTGCGGCGGATTCCGCTGCCCGCTGCCACGCACGAATCGCGCTCAGGTGAGGTCCAGTAGAACGATGCCTGAAGGCGATACCATCTTTCGCACTGCGCGCTCGCTGGGCCGCGCTCTTGGCGGCGAGCCGGTCACGGCATTTCGTTCGACGTACCCGACCCTCACGCGGTTCCACGATGACGCGCCCATTATCGGACGCACGGTCGACGGCGTCGAGGCGCGCGGCAAGTGGCTGCTGATTCATTTTTCCGGCGGGGCCACGCTGGCCACGCACATGCTGATGAACGGAAGCTGGCACATCTACCGGCACGGCGAGCGATGGTTGAAGTCGAGCCTGGACATGCGCATCGTGATCGAGAACAGCCGTTATGTTGCCGTGGGATTCAAAGTGCCGGTGGCGGAGATGCACACGCTGGAGTCGCTTAAGCGCCAGCGAAGAATTCCCGCGCTCGAAATCGACGTGCTGCGGAGCGAATTCGACGAGGCGGAGGTTGCGCGGCGCTTGCTGGCCCATCCCGGCGAAGCGATTGCCGACGTGCTGCTGAATCAGAGCGTGATGGCCGGCGTGGGCAACGAGTTCAAGTCGGAGATTTGCTTTGTTGCCGGCATCCATCCGTACTGCCCGGTTGCGTCGCTTTCGGTTGATCAGGTGCGCGCAGTCATTGCCGCCTCGCGCAGGCTGATGGGGGCGAATGTGCTTGAAGATTCCGGCGACCGCATCGTGACGTTTCTGGGGCGGGGCCGGCGCACTACGAACCTTTCGGACCCGAATTCGAGCGTGTGGGTATATGGGCGCAATGGGCAGCCATGCCGGCGCTGCGGCGAGACAATCCGGCGGCGCATCCAGGGTAAGGATGCACGCGTGACGTTCTGGTGCCCGCGCTGCCAGCCGATGCCGGATGGCTCGGATGTGGATGGATGAGTTGAGCCGCGTAGATGCGTTCGGTGCTTTCTCGAGTCACCGAATTAGCCGACGACACATCCCTTGAAACGCAGGTCCTTCGACTCGTCACGCTCCGCGCGACTCGCTCAGGATGACATCCGAGAAATGTCGCCCAGGATGACAATCAGAAGGGAAGCGTCAGTTCCCGCTCTTGCCGAACCCGAAGAATCGCTGAAAGATATTGCGATGATCGTTCTGGTGATCGCAGGTGTCAGTGGGCGCAGTGCCGTTGAGGAAGGCTGCCTCGTATGCGTCGGGGCAGACATTATCGCTCAGCAGGTTCGTCACCTTGTCGATGCTCTCGATCTGTACGCCGTCGGGCGGCGTGAAGTCTTTGGTATCGGAGTACTGCGGCAGCATGACGGCCTGCTTCATGAAATTGGCCCAGATGGGCGCAGCGACCTCCGCGCCCTGGATGCGGCCGCGGTTTTCTGGATCAAGCGAGGTGTAGTCGTCATTGCCCACCCAGACCACGCAGATCAGGTTGCTGGTAAAGCCGGCGAACCAGGCGTCGTGATCGGTTCCGGTTTTACCCGCAGCCGGCGCCAGGAATCCCAAGTTGCGCACGCCGGAACCGGTTCCGCAGAGATCTCGCCCTCCAACCTCGCAGGGATGGCCCCCGTTGCCTTGCAGAACAGCCTCCATCATGCTGGTGGTGAGGAAGGCGACGCGCGGGTCGAGCACGGTGCGGGCAGTGGGCGAATAGTCGTCGATTATGTCGCCAGTGGGTGTGCGGACGCTTGCCAGCATCCACGGATCCAGATGCACGCCGCCGTTGTCGAAGACAGTGTATGCGCCGGCCACCTGCAGCGGCGTCGCGTCATAGGAACCGATGGCCACCGACGGGGTTCCGCGGGCGTTGACGATGCCAGCCTCGCGCCCGAGCTCTGCCACGCGATCGAAGCCCACCATGCTCCCTAGCGCGATGGTGGCATTGTTGTCGGATCGCATCAGAGCGTAACGGGCGGTTATCGTGCCGTAAAACTCATTTTGAAAATTGCGCGGAGTATACGCGTACGGCGTCCCCGCGCCGTAGGTGGTCTGCGCGTCGCTCAGCATGGTCAACGGCGAGAACAGCTTGGTCTGGCCGGGGAGCGTGGTACCTTCCACCGCAGTCTGGAAGGCCGAGGCGTAGACGAACGGCTTGAACGTGGAACCGGTGGGCCGTTCGGCGACGGCGTGGTTCAGTTGCGAGGTTCCGTAACTGCGGCCGCCCACCAGCGCCAGCACCTGGCCGGTGTGCGGATTGAGCGCTATCAGCGCTACCTGCGGGTAGATATACGGCTTGCCCAGCCTGCGGTCGCGAGTATGAATTCTATCTATCTGCCTGTCGATCATGGGCAGGCTCGATTCGACCGCATTGGTGGCCACGCGCTGCAGGTCGGGGTCGAGCGAGGTATAGATGCGCAGGCCCTCGCGGTTGAAGTCGCGGTCACCGAGCTTTTGCATGAGCCGGTCGTGCACCAGGTCGACGAAATAGGGTGCTTCGCTGGCGTCCACGCTGCCCGGCACAAGGTGCAGGGGCTCCAGTTTGGCCTTTTCGGCCTGTTCCTTGGTGATGGCGCCGGTTTCGACCATGGAGTCGAGCACCATGGCGCGGCGCTCAAGGGCGCGCTCCGGATGGCGGAAGGGATTCAGCCGGCTCGGGCTCTGGATCAAGCCCGCGAGCAAGGCGCACTCAGAGAGGTCGAGTTGCCGAACATCCTTGCCGAAATATGCCTGGGCCGCTTCGCCGAAGCCGTCAATCGAGAAGCTGCCCTGCTGCCCGAGGTTGATCTCGTTGGCGTACATCTGGAAGATCTGCTGCTTGGTGAAGCGATGCTCAAGCTGGAAAGTGATGGCGATTTCGATGATCTTGCGCTTGATGTGTCTCTGCGGCGAGAGAAAGAAGTTTTTCGCCAACTGCATGGTCAGCGTAGAGCCGCCCTCAGTCCAGCGATGGCCCGGCGTCAGATCGTTGAGGATGGCGCCAAACATGCGGTGGAAGTCGACGCCGCTGTGCTCGAAGAAGCGGCGGTCCTCGATGGCGACGACAGCGTGGACGAGGTTTGGCGGAATTTCGTCATAGGTGAGCAGACGGCGCTTAATGCGGTCTGCGCCGGAGCTCAGACCGGTGATGAGAAGCGGCTCAAGCTCGTAGCTGGCCAGTTGCTGGCCATGCGCGTCGGTAATGGAGTCGACCACACCACCGCTCACGTGAATCACCGCGGGGTCTGGCGCGTGATAAGACTGCGGTCCGGGACGCACGGTAATTTGCTGCACGCCTTCGCTGTAGGTGCCGAGCAGCGAAGGCTGCGCGGCGCCGTTGGTGGTGTAGCCTGCCTCGCGCAACTCGTTGGCGATCAGATGGACGGAGATCTTTTGTCCCGGCCGGACCTCCCGCGGCGCGGCGTAAATCTTTGCCGTGTCGGCAAAGATGGGCTGCTTCAGCCGCTGGTCCACTACGCTCTGATAGCTGACGTAGTAATAGGTGAAGATCGAGATGCCGACGATGGCGCACAGAGCGACGACCGAGCCTGCAGCGAGCAGAAGCAGCCGCAGGCCGCGAGGTTTGGCCGTAGGCCGCGCGAATTTGATCTTCACTACCATAAGACTCCAGTGTGCAGTCGTCGTTCTCAGTGATCAGTCAGGCGGTGGTAGCCAAAAGCTGTTCTTCTTCCACTTTCTCCTTAACGGCCGCGAGCACGCCGGCAATAGCCACATCCACACTGCTGGCCGTGGCGCGTGTCACCAGCTCCACCTGGCCGGCAGCGGCCTTCTTGCCCACGTTGATTCGGTAGGGGATGCCCACCAGATCAGCGTCTTTGAATTTGACGCCCGCACGCTCGTCTCTGTCATCGAAGAGCACGTCAAGTCCCGCAGATTCAAGCTCGGCGGCGATCTGCTCGCCAGCGGCCCGCAGCGTTTCATCGGCCACATTGGTGATGGTGACGACGATGGTGAACGGCGCGATCGAGACCGGAAGCCAGAAACCATTGGCGTCGTGCGCCTGTTCGATGGCCGCGGTGAGGATGCGCTCGATGCCGATGCCATAGCTGCCCATAATGGGCGTAACTTCCTTG
>JASIJW010000140.1:0-3831 GCA_030050035.1 Acidobacteriaceae bacterium
ATCCACGGCGCTGCTGAAAGCGCTCTTCGATCTCTGTGAAGTAGTTAAAATAGTTGCGCACAGCGACGCCCTCTCAGTTGCGGCGCCGCGGCCGGGCTGCGCTGCGATTGCGCTCGAACAGAATGCGCAGCCCTTCAAGCGTGAGCATATCGTCGATCTCGTTGATGTAGCGCGAATCCGGAGCGATAAGGTGCGCCAGAATGCCGCTGGCCACAATGCGCGGCGAAGCGCCAAGCTCCGCGATCATCCGCTCCAGAATGCCGTCCACGAGCCCAATGTAGCCGTAATAGAGACCGCTCTGCACATGCGCCACAGTATTGGTGCCGATCACTTTCGCCGGTCGCTTGATGTCGACTCGGCTGAGTTTCGCTGCGCGCGCAAACAGCGCCTCCGCGCTCAGGCTCAACCCCGGCGCGATTACTCCGCCCAGGTATTCGCCACGTGCGGAGATGGACTCAAACTTAGTCGCCGTGCCGAACTCCACCACAATACACGGGCCGCCGTAGCGCCCAAACGCAGCCACCGAATAGGCGAGCCGATCGGCGCCGAGCTCGGCGGGGTAATCCACCAGCAGCGGCATGCCGGTGTTCATGCTGTGCTCGACAAACATCGGCTCAATGTCGAAGTAGGCCTCGCACATCTGCCGTAGCGTACCGTCGATCGGCGGCACGACGGACGAGATGATGATATGCTCCACGTCGGCAGGATTGAATCCTCGCATCGTGAAGAGATTAATGAAGAGCGTACCGTACTCGTCGACGGTTTGCGCGCGCTGTGTGCTCAGGCGCCAGTACGCCGCGATGCCGGGTGCGTCGCCAACGAGGCGATAAAGACCAAGCTTCGTGTTGGTGTTGCCGACATCGAGGGCGAGCAGCATGATCGAGAACTCCCGGCTTGTGTCTCTTTGATTCTAGCCTCGCGGGTGCGGACTGAAGCTAGTTGTCCTGCTCTGCGGCACGAATGCCGCCGGTTTGCACCGTCACCAACCCAGAAACGGTCTGGACGCGAAGAAACCCATTTTCGTCGAGGCCTGCAGTAATGCCCGCGCAGGCCTGTGGACCATGTACGCGGACGCAGCGGCCGCGCAGCCAGGTGGAAGCCAGTTCTACCCGCGCTGGAATATCATTTGCGGATTCGGCATCAGCTAGTGCAGTGATTTCACTTTCGAGCGATCTGAGCAACGCGGTCAGCAGTGCGCGCCGGCAGATTCGTGTGCCTGCCTCGATATCGAGCGAAGTTGCAAGCGCGTCGAGCTCCGAGGAAAATTCACGCTGGTGCACATTGATCCCAATACCCACGACTGCGAACCGTTGTTGCGCGGACGAACCGGCAGACTCGACAAGGATGCCGCCGGTCTTGCGCGGGCCGATAAGCAGATCGTTGGGCCAGCGCAGGTCAACGACCACTGCGGCAACATCGTGAATCGCCCGGGCAGCGGCCAGACCGGCAGCGAGCGGTAGCAGGCCAAAGCGTTCTGCAGAGATCTGCGGGCGAAGCAGCACGCTTGCGTACAGTCCTTCGCCGGCGGCCGAGTGCCAGCGATGATCGCCCCGGCCGCGACCGGCGGTCTGCTCATCTGTCAGCCATACCGAGCCATGCGGCGCGCCAGCACGTGCGCTCGCCATTGCATCGGAGTTGGTCGACCCTGTCACTGCTGCGTAGTGCAGCTTGCCCGCGAAGATAGTCTCGGCTAGTTCCGAGTCGAGAGCGGCCAGATCGTACATGACACGCCTTACTCCGCGACAATGCTCATGGAGATATCTGCAGCCTTGGCCGAATGGGTAAGCGCGCCCACGCTGATGAAGTCCACTCCCGCTTCTGCATACGCGCGGATGTTCTCGAGCACAATACCGCCCGAAGCCTCAGTCGGAATCCAGCGGCCTTCGCGTTTAATCCGATCTACCGACTGTTTGATCTCTGCCGGCGTCATATTGTCGAGCAGGATAGCCTCGGCGCCGTTCGCCAGCGCCTCATCCAGTTCCGCGGCGGTCCGCACCTCCACCTGCACGCGCTGCCCGGGCTTGCGCTCGGCAAGCGCACGCTTGAGAACAGTGGGAATGCCTCCACCCAAGGCGATGTGGTTGTTCTTGATGAGAATGCCGCTGGCGAGATCGATGCGGTGATTCGTTCCGCCGCCGCAGAGAACCGCGTATTTTTCGAGCGCGCGCAACCCCGGAACAGTCTTGCGCGTGTCGAGCACGCGCGCCTGCGTTCCCCCACCCGTATTTTGGATTGCATCGGCATAGCGGCGCGTTAACGTGGCAATGCCGCTGAGGTGCTGCAGCAGGTTCAGGATCACGCGCTCGCAGCTCAGCAGCACGCGCGCGTTGTGCCGAATGACTGCGAGCACCTGGTTGCGATGCACGCGCACGCCGTCGAACATTTCAGGATGACTGATGACCTCAAAACGCGTCTGCGCCTGCGGGCGCGGATCGAGGCGCGCGAAGATCTCAAGAAAACGCGGGATGGCGCCCAGCCCGGCAACGACAAGTTCCTCGCGCGCCACGATGGCTGCCGAAGCGCGCAGGTTAGGGTCGATCACCAGGTTCGTGGTGGCGTCGCTTGCGGCCTTGTCTTCCACAAGGGCCTGCTCCAGCAGAACGTCGATGCGATGGCTCTTCCAGTCCATAGTCAGTTCACAGTTCGTAGTTCACAGCTAACTCTATAATCTGTCACCCTGGGCAACCGGGGTCCCCGCGGACTGGTTTTGTCCGCCATGTGAAGAAGCGAAGGATCTGCGGTTGCTTTTCGTCTACTCCTCTGGCAGTGCATCCAGCGCCGCCTTCGCCTTTTCGAGCAGCAGGCGTGTCTCGGCTTCCTGTTTCTTCAATCCCTCCACAACATGCGCCGGAGCCTTAGACAAAAATGTTTCATTGCCCAACTGCCGCTCAGCGGCTGCCAAGCCTTTTTCCAATCTTGTAATCTCTTTTGTCAAACGCTCCTGCTCGGCAGCTACATCGACTGAGCGCTCATATACCACCGCAACGTCGAACGCCGTGGTGTGGTGCTTCGAGAGACCCGCCGAAATCTGCTCCACGAACCGCAGCTCGCTCACGCGGGCCAGTCGCTCGATAATGTCGCGGTTCGCGGAGAAGATTTCGCGCGCCGTAGCGTGCGTACGCACCTCGATGGGCGCCGCAGCCTTTTCTTCCACGCCGATCTCCTTGCGCAGAGCGCGGACCTCGACGATCAGGTTCTGCACCAGTTCCATCTCTTCGATGGGCGCCTGATCCACGGCCGGTGTTGCCGCCTGCGGATAGCGTGTAAGCGCAATAGACTTCGCCGGCGGGTTCCCGTTGTAAACCGCGTGCCACAACTCTTCCGTGAGGAAGGGCATGAAGGGCGAAAGCAAGCGCAAGGCCGCTTCGAAGACTGCGACCAGCGTATTCAACGCGGCGCTGGTTTTCCGCTTGTCCGCGCCATCTGAGAAATCGAGCCGCAGCTTGACGATCTCGAGATACCAGTCGCAGAAGCTCCCCCAGAAGAAGCGATACGTGGCGTTGGCCGCATCGTCAAAGCGGTAATTTTCAAGCGCCTGGTGTACGCTGGCTGCGGCTGCGTGGAGTTCGGAGACAATCCAGCGGCTCTCGATTGGCGCGTCATCCGGTACAGAAGGCATGCCGCCCAGCGTGGCGAGGTCGAGAGTGATACCCACCTCGGCCGCCTTGTCCACATTCATAAAAATAAAGCGCGCCGCATTCCAGATTTTATTGGCGAAGGCGCGATAGCCTTCGGTGCGGGCCACGTTGAACGCAATATCGGTGCCCGGCGAGGCCATCGACGCCAGCGTGAAGCGCACGGCATCGGTGCCGTACTGTTTCACGATCTCGA
>JASIJW010000141.1:0-3123 GCA_030050035.1 Acidobacteriaceae bacterium
TCTTCTTCTAAGTCGTCGAGCCCCGCTCCTGCGAGCCACCCATCTCTCAGTACCCGATATAAATCCGCATCTTTCACGATCGGCCCACGCGCAGTATTGACCAGGATCGCACCTCGCTTCATCCGACGCAGCTCCGCTTCTCCGAAGCGGCCGCGTGTTTTCGCAGTCAAAGGAGCCTGAATTACGAGGTAATCAGACTGCGCCAGCAATTCGTCGAAGCTGACGAGAGACACGCCGGCAGATGCTGCATCGCGCTCGTCAACAAACGGATCATGAGCAATGATTCGAACGCCAAATCCACGCATGCGCCGGGCAACCTCTTTCGCGATCGCGCCGAACGAGAACAGTCCCACAGTGCCTTGCTGTAATCGTTGGATTGGCCGGCCAGTTTGCCAGTGCCATTCACCGGCGCGAGTGGCTCGATCATATGTCGGAAGCTTGCGGATCAAAGCCAAAAGAAGGGCGACCGCATGGTCTGCGACTTCGTTCATACACCAATCGTTGGGAACATTGGTCACAATGATGTTTTTCGCAGTGGCAGCATCGACATCGACAATATCCACTCCAATGCCGTATCGCGCGATCACCTTGCATCGCGTGAAGCTTTGAATGGCGCGCTTGCCGATCTCCGCATATTGCGTAAGCACCGCGTCCGCATCGGCAGCCACTGCGATAACGTCATCTTCACTCTTGCACTGTGCAGCGACGAGTTCAAAGCCCGCACCTGTGACGATAGATTGCTCGATAGCAACATCGCCGAAATCGTAATCGGCGACTACCACTTTGAGTTTGTGATCCGCGCTCATCTTCTCCCTCCTGACATTTAGGCGGCGCGCCTTTTTTCGACAAATTCGAGATGGGCGCTGTCGTTGTGGCTTACGGGATGAGCCGCTTCCGGAACTGCGTCGCGATCTGCTTTTTCATGCGCGGTCATCAATGCACCCTCCGCAGAGCCTGTGGCGACTCGCGAGTAGAGCGACAGAATTCCTCGAGTGTGGCGGGAAGGCGGCGCGGTCCAGTGCGCGCGGCGTTCGGCTAGAACTTTGTCTATCGCTTTGGGTTTCATCGATCTCTTCCCAACGCCTACGATTCCGAGGCTACGTTCCGGAATGTTGATTTCGATTAAATCGTCTTCTTCAACGAGAGCGATGGGACCACCGTCGATAGCTTCGGGAGTGACATGCCCAACGCAAGGGCCCTTCATCGCACCGGAATAGCGTCCATCAGTAATGAGGGCCGTGGTGTGATTAAGAGCTGGATCGGCGGCGATAATCGCTGAAGCAAAATACATCTCGGGCATACCGTTGGCGCGTGGGCCTTCATAGCGGATCACGACAACTTCACCAGGCGCGACCTTCTTTGCTCCATGGCGTCCGATCAAGGAATCCAGAGCTTCATCCTCGGTGTTAAACACGCGAGCCGGGCCAGTGTGAACGTGCATCTCCTTTGGTACGGAAAATGACTTGATCATCGCACCGCCAGGAGCGATATTTCCGCGAAGTATTGCAACGCCTCCGCCTTCGCCGAATGGGTTGGAACGGGGCCGAATGATTTCGTCGAGCGTGATTTTGTAGTTGTGCAGATAGCCGATCCGCTCATCGAAGAAACGGCTCTTCTCAATTTCCGCGAGGTTTTCCCCCAGGGTTTTTCCTGTGACCGTGAGGCAATCGAGATGAAGGAGATCTCTCAATTCGAGCATCAGTCGCGGAAGCCCGCCGGCGTACCAGAAGTATTCGACGGGATAACGTCCTGTTGTTTTCACGTTCGCAAGTACAGGAACGACACGATGTATGCGATCGAAGTCGTCAATGGTAATGTCGACACCCGCCTCGTAAGCAATAGCCGGAAGATGAATCAGTGCGTTGGTCGACCCACCAGTAGCGGCGTGAATGATAATGGCGTTCTCGAACGCTTTTTGCGTCAGGATGTCGCGGGGGCGGATGTCTTTCTCAATCAGTTTTACACTGCATTTTCCGGTTGCTCGCGCGTAGCGCAGATGCTTGGTCAAAAAGCAGGGCGTGAGCGCGGATCCAGGCAAGGCAAGGCCCAGTGCCTCAGCCATCACCTGTCCGGTGCTGGCGCTGCCCATGAATTGACAGGCCCCACAACTGGGACATGCCGTTTTTTGGCGCGATAGCAACTCCTTGCGAGGCGTTTCGTCGCGCTCAACGGACATCCCGATTGCCCAGGTCTGATCGGAGGTGACGTAGTCCGGCGCGTTGAGTTGCGTGCCTCCGGGAAGCAGAATCGACGGAAGATTACAACGAGCAATCGCAAGCAGATGAGCCGGAACAGATTTGTCGTTTCCCGAAATCAGAACCATTCCGTCATGCGGGTGGCCCAGCGCATGGATTTCTACCATCGCAGCAATTATGTCGCGGGAGACAAGCGAATAACTCATGCCGGCCGTTGCCTGTACGACACCATCGCAAATATCACTGACTGTAAAGACAGCCGGCTTGCCGCCGGCTTCAAAAACTCCGTTATTCACCTCAGTAATCAAAGGCCCAAAGTGAAACGTGCCCGGGTGACCCATACCCCAGGCGCTCTCGACGAGCACTTGTGGCTTGTCAAGATCTTCCTCCGTCCAGTTCATTCCCAGTCGAAGCGCATCTCCCTGGTGGTTGTGTGTTCGAAGTTCCTGACTGCGAAGGTTCATACAATTTGCCTGCCTCTGACAGGCCGCTGTGAAAGGCGGCCCTGTCTTCTTCATTGCCCGGATTCGATGCGGCGGAATGCGAGACCGCGACGTAGTGCATTCGATGGTATGAAAGGTGCCTCGCCGGGAGATTTAGGGCAGATCGAGGCGATTAGGCGACGCGCAACAGAAACAGATCTCCGGGTTTTGATGGGAATCGCTTGCGTCAATTTATGGGGAAAGACTCATCGCCTGTTGGCAATTGCAATGGATGCGTCGCAGTTCCTAATTTCATCGCCTAAATTCTCATGTTCGCTCTTGAGAAGGTATATCCGCATGCATATTGCCGAGCCTGCATCGAAGTTTAACTGGGAGGAAGTATGGGCGCTGCCATTGAAGATTATGGGATCATAGGAGATTGCGAGACGGTCGCGCTTGTAGGCCGCAACGGCTCTATCGATTGGTTGTGCTGGCCACGCTTCGAT
>JASIJW010000142.1:0-4479 GCA_030050035.1 Acidobacteriaceae bacterium
CCCTTTTCAAGCACCGGCTTCCAGGTTTCGCGGACGGCCTCGTAGGCGCTCTGGAGCGGCTGGCTGAGCAGGCACTGCAGAAACTCGTGCGCGGAGTGGCCGCCGTAGAGCGGATCAATGAGCGGCTGAACGACGGAGACGGTGCCGTCATAGGCGCGAGCGTCCGACCAGGACTCGAGATAGTGCGCGGCGGGAACATGCCAGTGCGAAATCTGACCGGTTTCGTCTACATGGCTGCCGAGATGAACGACGATGTTGGCCTTGTTGAAGGCGTCGGCGAAGTTCAGGTCGGCGGGCGAACTATAGATGGGATTCGAATTAAGGATGACCAGCCAATCAACATTGCCGGCGTTGAGATCGGCGACCAGAGCCTTAAAATCGCCAACCTGATCGGAGGGCAGCGGGTTGATGGTCTCATCCGAAACGAAAACTGTTTTGCCGACGTTGCCGAGTGCGCTGTTGATGGCCATGGCCAGCTCGGCAACCGCTGGATGCTGATAGAGACCGGGCAGCACGGCGCTCTTGCCGGCGTTGGCCTTCAGGTCTTTCGCCAGCGCGGCGAGGAACATCTGCTGCTCGTCGGTCCATGTATATGCCGGCGGATTGACGCCCGCCACGCCCACGGCTTTGGCAAGCTCGGCCGCAAAGGCGGGAACCTCGCTGGCGCGCAGGCCAAGGCGATGCTCGGCCTTCATGCCGGTCGTGGTCGTGGAGCTTTCGACTGCGTACAGCCTGTTCATGCCGCCGCTTTCCGGCTGCTTGCGGCCGAAGGCGTAATCATGAACCAGCTTATGGAAACCGGGATAAGACGAGCTCGAAAGGAAATCTGCGTCGAGCGAGACGAGGACTGTGGCCGCGCTCAGATCGTACTGAGTATTGATGCCCTTCTCGGCTGCCGTTCCGGCGATGGCCGGATCGTACTGCACCAGCTTCGCCTTCGGATACGCCTTCTGCACTTCGCCCCATTGGCGGGCCAGCGTGGGCGAGGTGATGGTCGTGCTCAAAAAGTAGATACCGGTTCCGTCTTTGGTCGAAGAGACCTTATCCTGAAACGCCTGGACAAATTCCAGCCAGCTGCGGCTCTCACCGCGATAGAGGATGCGCTGCGAGCGGTCCGGATCGTAGAGATCGAGGAGCGAGCCCTGCGCGAAGACGTCTGACGAGCCGGTGTTATATGGATGCTCCGGGTTGCCGTCGACCTTGATGGGGCGATACTCGCTGCTCTTGACCAGCAGCGGCGTTGCGCCCACCGGCAAAGGATGCACGGATGCGAAGTAGTTCGGCTTGCCGAGAATGAGATCTTCAGGCGCCTTGACGTAGGGATAGATGGGCTCGTCAGGCTGCTTGGTGCAGCCGGCCATGCCGGCGAGAGCCATTGAAGCACCCATAAGCTTGAGGAAGCTGCGGCGCGAGGTGGGATCGACCCACTCCTGCGCGGCCGACGGAAATTCCTTTGCGACGGCGGCCTGGAACTCCGGCGTATTAGCCAGCTCGTCGATTGAGCGCCAAAGCTTTTTGCCCTTCGCGCCCTTCAGCTTCTCGCGCACATCCGCCAGGCTCATCGGCGCTGCTTCTGCACTTTCACTCACTATCTTGTCCATCGCGTTTGCGGCCGCGTTCGTGCCGTTGTTTTTGTCTCCGCTCATCGGTGGCACACCTCGCAGCTCATCAGGTCGCGCGAATTCCGGATGTTGTAGTGTTCGAGCAGGAAATGACCGAGATCGTCCTGAGTGGTGAATTTCCTGTAGCTTACGGGAACCGGGACGGCGGCCGGGGCAGTATCGCCCGCAGTAGATGACGCGCCGGATGCAGGCATTTGCAGTGCAGCCATTTCCGCATGAGCGCCGCCGCCGGCCGGATCGCTCGTCGTGCAGCTCACGCTTTGCGCCGTAGGCACGCCCGGCCGGTTCGGCTCGGCAGAGCACCATACCGGATGATCGGGCGCAGGATCGCGCCAGGCCATATTGTAGATCTCGCTGGTGGGCCGCAGATTCTTTGCCGGATTGCGATGGCAATCCAGGCACCACTCCATCTGCAGCGTGTTCTGCGCGTACATCAGCGGCATCTCGTCCACGCGGCCGTGGCAGGTTTCGCAGCCGATGCCCTTGTTTACGTGAATGGAGTGGTTGAAATAGACGTAATCGGGCAGGTCGTGCACCTTGGTCCACGCGATCGACTGGCCGGTGTACCAGCTGTTGCGCACCGGCTCGAGAAGCTGCGCATTCGTCCAGATCTGCGCGTGGCAATTCATGCACGTGCGCGTGGGCGGAATGCCGGCGTAGCTCGATTTTTCAACCGTGGTGTGACAGTATTGGCACTGCAGGCCGAGTCCCTGCACGTGATGCTTGTGGCTGAACGGAACCGGCTGATCGGGACGCTGACCTTGCCGTGTAACCCACGGCGAGCGTTGCAACTGATCCAGCGTGACTCCCAGGGCAATCACAATCAACCCCGTCAACACCAAGCTCATACGAGCCAGTGCGTTGGAGCTACGGTCGAAGATTTGCGGCATGTTTTCCCTGCTTGATTTTCGCGTCTAAGTGCGGCCGCAGTGACGGCGGGTCACAGCGATCACAAAAGGTTATGTACAAAAATCGCTCTTGGTGAAAAACGAACTGCTAGGGTAGGTGACCTGAAAAATCACTATAACAGTCCATGTTCTCCTCGCAAGAGGCTAGCGCGCAAAATTGCGGAAAAAATGGTGCAAATTAAGAAGCCTTCTGCACCGGTTATGTTCGTTCGCAAAGAATGACGGTTCGTAAAAATTACAGCCTGTTCGCTGGTAGAGTGCATCACCAGAGAGTGAAAAATTTACGACAACAAAATACCACGCCGAGCGTACTTTTGGCATCCTAGTCAGAATCTTTATCGATACTTCTTCGCTGCGCGCGTCTTCGGCATACGATGTGTTTCCCAGCGCGACTCGCTCTATATGTAAAGAAGCACGCGGCAAGAATGGATTGCGCGGCGGCGCGCTCGCGACTGTCATGGTTTCCAAAAGGCCATCACCAGCGCGCCGGCAACGATGAGCGTAGGTGGCGAGCACCGCTGCGCCGGCAAGGATGGCGAAGATGCGCCGGCCCTGCTCAGAATTGTTCGCTACCGCGTGACTCCACGCCAGTTTCGGCAAAGGAGCGGTCCGCCGACGCTGGCGGCCAGCCCAGCATCACGAGAAATACATCGAAGACAAACAGTCCGATCGCAATGTCGTTGAAAAGTGTCGCGTGGGGCAGGTTCGGCCAGAACTGGTTAGCCGCCCAGAAGAGAAACGCAGCCGCTAGCATGACCGCCTTGGCGAACTCCATAGACGCTGGCCAATGCATCAGTTGGTAGATCAGATAGGCGATTGCGATCATCGTCAATGTAAAAGCTGCCAGTGCATCGTGGCTCCGAATCCGCAACAACCCCGGAAAGGCATCCTGCACAAGAAGCATCGCAGCGGCCGCAAGTGTGATACTGCCGAGAACGATTGGAACAAGCCTGTGGGGCCGGTCGGGAGGGACATTCACCGGCTCATTGTCGCGCGAATTTTGAAAGGAAACCGTAAGGGCTTTCTGCACATTCCCGGAATGTGAACCCTCGCAGGGCGTGACCGTGGCTCCGACGGCGCGGATCGAATGTTTTAGAATTCATGAAAGATTTACCGTTAGCATCTCTCCGTCTCAAAGGCATACCCGATTGCGAACCCGCATCATCGGATTTGAGAGCGTGGTCTCGCATCGATAATGGAGCCTGAACAGGATAGGCGATGAAATACGCCGGACTGCTGGTGATGCCCGCAGGATTCTTTCTGACCGTTGCCGCACTGGTGCTGTTCCCTGCCCCGGCGCCGCGGGCGGCCTTTGTGGTGTGCGGGCTGGCCGTTGAGGCAATGGGGCTGGCGGTTGCGGTGCGCGGGCACATGCAGCGCCGCGGCGAGGGACGGATTTGAGCGGCGCCGAGCCGGTTGCCCTGCCCATGAGCGAGGCTGCCTTCGCGCTTACGCTGGCACTGCTGCTGCTGGCGCCGCTGGCTATTGCCGGCGTGGCGCTGATCAATACAGGACTGGGCCGGTCGCGCTCGGCGGCGCAGTCGCTGTTGGGCAACCTGGGCATCGCGGCCATTGCGGCAATTGTTTTTGCATTCGTTGGTGCGTCTCTCTCCGGCGTTGTAAGTAGTACTGGAATTGGGTTCTACGCGGTCGGCAAACCATGGGGCTGGATTGGCAGCGGCCCGCTTCTGCTTGGCGGCTTTGGCTCGGCCGCGCCGCAGATGCAACTGGCAACGATCTTCGAGTTCTGGTCGGTGGCAATGGCCGCTCTGATTCCGTGGGGCTCGGGCGCAGACCGCTTTCGGCTTGCGGGCGGGTGCGCCGCAGCGGTTGTGCTGGCCGGCTTTGTTTTTCCGCTTGTGGCGAACTGGATTTGGAACGGTGGCTGGCTTGCAGAGCTGGGCAGGAACTTCGGCCTGAGCGCAGGCTTCCTCGACCCCGGCGGCGCG
>JASIJW010000143.1:0-6778 GCA_030050035.1 Acidobacteriaceae bacterium
TTTTACCTCATCGGATTCCTTCTTGGCATTGCCGGCGCCAGTTTCGCTGTCGCACTACCATTGGCCGGACGCTGGTACTCCGCTGAACATCAGGGCCTGGCGATGGGTATCGCCGGCGCGGGCAACGCCGGCTCCTTGATTGCCACATTCTTTGGTCCGCGCCTGGCTCAACACTACGGCTGGCATTCGGTCTTCGCTCTCGCGCTGCTTCCGGTTGCCAGTGTGCTCGCCTTCTTCATGCTTTTTGCCAAAGACAGCCCCGTACGATCGGCTCCTAAATCCTGGCCTCAATACGCTCAGCTTCTCGCCCAGGCAGACACATGGAAGCTCTGCTTTCTTTACAGCCTCACCTTTGGCGGCTTCGTAGGATTGTCGAGTTTTCTCACCGTCTTTTTTCACGATCAGTATCACTTGAGCAAAGTGCAGTCAGGCGACCTTGCGACTCTTGTCATTATTGCCGGCAGCTTTCTCCGCCCGGTGGGCGGTTGGATTGCCGACAGAATTGGAGGCTATCGCCTTTTGCTTTTGTTGCTCGCGGGCGTCTCCGCGTCTCTAACGGTTATCAGCAGCCTTCCTTCCGTCGCTCTTGTTGTGCCTGTGCTCTTCATGGCAATGGGAATGCTCGGCATGGGGAATGGCGCCGTCTTCCAAATCGCTCCGCAGCGATTTTCCGCGGACATCGAGATCATGACGGGGATTGTTGGCGCAGCCGGAGGGCTCGGCGGGTTCTTCCTTCCTTCAGCCATTGGCGCTCTCAAAGATCTCACCGGTAGCTTCGGTGCAGGCTTGCTTTGCTTTGCGCTGCTTGTGTTCGCCGGCGCTGTGCTGCTTCTTGAATTCGGCGTGCAATGGACTTTCACGTGGACGCCGGATGCGCTGCGCCAAACGATGGTCTTCCGATACAGAACGCCCCGGCACAGACCAGCAGAAAGACCAGCAGAAGAAGTTGCGCTTGCCGGCGAATTGCAGCCGGCTGAAGAGTAGCGCTCGTTGGCGGCTTGCAGCGGACACCGCGCTGCCTGGCGGAAAAAGCGGCGCAACCTCGATTATTCAAAGGCGCGCGCGAAATTCGCTGAAATTTTTTACCACATGGAGGCCTCGTGCACAAACTCAATGTCGTCCGTTTCCTCATCTTGCTGTTTCTCCTCGCTACCGCTCTCTGTTCGGCACAGACCTCCTCTTCCACCAACTCACCCATCTCTGTCTCGGTTTATGACCGAACACGCATCGACGCCTGGCAGTGGTTTGCGGCGCCGCCTGAGGCCAACACGTATGGCTACGTTGAGTCATTGCTGCGGGCGGGCGTCGCGCAGCGCCTGCATCGCTGGGACTGGCAGCTTGAGCTTTCGCAGCCGGCGGTACTCGATGTTCCTAGCGATGCCGTTTCACCGGTTACAGCCCAGGGCCAACTCGGCCTGGGTGGAACCTACTATGCCTCGAACAACAACATTGAGCCGGCTGCCGCGTTTCTCAAGCAGGGCTTCGTGCGCATCGATGGAGAAGACAGCCACATCCGGATTGGCCGCTTCGAGTTCTTTGACGGTCAGGAGGCAAAACCAGCCAACATGACCATCGGGTGGCTCCAGACCAATCGCATTGCCCAGCGCTTGATCGGAAACTTCGGCTTCTCAAATGCACAACGCAGCTTTGACGGCCTTGATGCGCACTGGAGTGCGGCGGGTTGGAATATATCGGCGATGGCCGCGCGTGCCGATCAAGGCGTATTCAATATGAATGGCAATCCTGAGCTGAACGTCGATCTTCAATATGTGGCAGCTACGCGGTCCGAGTTCAGGCAGCACGTGCTCTGGCGCGGATTTGCCGCCGCCTATCATGATGGGCGAACTGGAGTAACAAAAACCGATAGTCGTGCGCTTGCGGTGCGAGCGGCCGATCACGAGAATATCCGCATTGGAACCTATGGTACTGATTTGCTTGCAGCCATCCCTGCCGGTCCTGGCCAGTTCGACTTTCTCTTTTGGGGAGCGCTGCAAAACGGGAGTTGGGGTGAGCTGGGACACGATGCAGACGCGGCAGCCGTAGAAGGCGGCTACCAGTTGAGCCATGTCACGACGAGTCCATGGCTGCGCGGTGGCTGGTTCCGTTCCAGTGGCGACAACAATCCCACTGACGGCACGCACAACACATTTTTCCAGATGCTGCCTACGCCGCGCGTCTACGCCCGCCTGCCCTTCTTCAACCTGATGAACAACACCGACGAGTTTGTGCAGTTGATCGACAAACCGGTAAAGCCGCTCGCCCTCCGCGCCGACCTGCATTGGCTCCAACTCACGTCAGCGCACGACCTGTGGTATTTGGGCGGAGGCGCTTACGACAATAAAGTTTTCGGATTCACCGGGCGGCCAGCGAACAACGCCACGTCGCTGGCATCCCTCGCAGATGTAAGCGCCGATTGGCAGGTTGCAAAGAACGTAGCGCTCAACTTCTACTACGCGTACGCAAAAGGCAAAACCGTAGTCGCAGCGATTTACCCCACAGACAGGAACACGCAGTACGGCTATGTCGAGTTCGTCTATCACTGGGGCCTCGACCAAAAGGGGAGCTCGGTCAAATGAAGGCACACACCTTAGACGGCAAATCCTAGTGAGCGCATAGTCGCCGGCTTACTCTCACTAGGTCGGGTTTTTGAAGGTAATAAATCCTTCACCCACCCTGTGAAAACGCCGTCGAACCATGACCAAGCCAAGCCTCATCCAAGCGTCAGCGAGTCCTGCGTCCTGCGCGAGGAGGAGTATGTGCAAAAACTTAGAGTTGCGATATTAGCAGTGGCTCTTGCCGCGGTCTTGGCGTTGTCGGCATGCGAGCACGCCGCCTTCACCTTCTATTCAGGCGTGACCGTCGGTCCGCCACCGATGCGTGCCTTTGGCCCGGTCGGGGTTGCTCCTGGCCCTGGCTGGGTGTGGACGGACGGATATTACGACTGGGCCGGTGGTGGCTGGGTGTGGCGGCCAGGGCGATGGGCGCGGCCACCTCATCCGGGGTACATGTGGCGACCACCCCGATACCAGCGTTACGACGGCGGCTATCGCGTATATCGAGGACGCTGGGTGAACCGCTGACGCGCGCTCAATGGGTCCTTCTTTGTCAGGCGTGGGTAATCCGCATGGCCATTTTTATAGGTAATCCGCATGACATCTTTACTCCGGCCAATGTCGCTGCGCTCGTCATCGCTGCAAGCTTTGCGGCCGGCCTCAATGTTTACGCAACGGTTCTGACGCTGGGACTGCTCGCCCACACGCATTGGGCGGTTCTGCCTCCAGGGCTTGAGGCCCTTGGCAACTGGTGGGTGATTGGCGCCAGCGGAGTGATGTTCGCCGCTGAGTTTGTCGCCGACAAGATCCCCGGCCTCGACCTGATCTGGAATGCGCTGCATACGTTTATCCGGCTCCCGGTCGCGGCGCTGCTCGCCTATCAGGCTACCTCCCACCTATCTCCGGAAATGAAACTGCTCGCCGCCATCGCGGGCGCTGCAATTGCTTTCGTCGCGCATGGATCGAAGACAGCCGTCCGGGCGGCCGTGACCCCCAGTCCCGAGCCGCTCTCAAACATCGCCTTGAGCACAACCGGGGATGCTGCCGCTATTGGCATCAGCTGGCTCGCAACGCAACATCCCTGGGCAGGGGCTGGAATTGCCCTCGCGCTTTTGGCTTGTGCGCTGCTCGCCTTTCGTTGGATTATCCGCTCCATCCGGAAAATCTGGAGAAGGCCGTCAGCGTCGGCAGCTCCGCGACTGGACCCCTGATAAGCAAACGAGTAGCCTTCTTGCTAGCTGCTACCCATGGAGACAAGTTCCTCGACAGACGCCTGCATCTACGCACAATCTTCGTCGAGCTCGATGGCGCGCGGAAAGAGAATGTTGTTTTCAAGATGCACGTGCCGGTGCAGATCCTTCTCGAACTCTGAGAGCGTCTGATAGAAGCCGCGATATGTGGGGCATGCTCCTTCGGGCGGCGTAAATTCTCCGCTCAGGCCACGTATGCGGGCCATGGTCTCGCCGGCAGCGTCATGCTCAGCCATCATTGCGCGGATCGGATTGCGTACAGCACCAAAGCAGCCAAGCGGACGAGGGCCGCAGCTGGCCAGGTTGCGCTCGAGTTTGGTTACGTAAGGAAAGAGCACAGCCTCTTCCTTGTTGAGGTGTTCCAATAGCTCTTCTCCAAGCGACCGGATGAGCTCCTGTATTTGTCCGAGCTCAGGATGTGTTGCTCCGTGGCGCGAGACGACTTTCTGCGCCAGCATTTCAAGGCGTGGTAGTTCAGCGCGGATGTAGGCGTGATGTGCTTCCACAATGTGGCTGCAGATGGTCTCAAGCTTTGCCCGCGCCCAATCGGGCGTTTGTTCGGTTCTGCCGCCGGCGGCTTTTTCTATGGCCGCAAGAACGGTTTCAAGATTGAGTTCGCGCTCTTCGCATGCCTCAGCGAGCGGCTTGCGGCCGCCGCAGCAGTAATCAATGCCGAAGTGTTCGAAGACGCGGATCGAAGCAGGGTGCTGAATGGCGATATCGCGGACGGTGGTTTCAGGCGTGGCCATATGTATCTCCTGAAGTCGAACTTACGCAAGACAGACGCAGCCATGCTGCGACTAAAGTCACTGCCTGGTTCAGTTGGTTAAAATATTGCCGATGCCTCAAACAGAAAACGTTGCTTCTGCGCTTGGAGCCGCTGCCCTTTTTTCAAGCCTGTCGCCGGAAGAGCTGCGTCTCCTTGCCCGCCACGCGGTGCGCAAGCATTATGCGCAGGGCGAGATGCTTTTTTCTGAAGGCGATGCATGCAAGGGTCTGCATATCATCGTGAGCGGTAAACTGCGCATCTTCAAGAGCTCTATCAGCGGACGCGAGCAAGTGCTGGCGGTTGAAGGCCCTGGCGGTTCAGTAGCGGAGCTGCCGGTCTTCGACGGCGCTCCTTATCCCGCGTCTGTCAGCGCCATCGAAGATTCAGAGATTTTGTTCGTTTCCCGCAACGATTTTCGCAGTTTCTGTCTCGCTCATCCCGAGGTCGCACTGAAAATGCTGGCCGTTATAGGCGCGCGCCTGCGCCGCCTGGTAGGGATTATCGAAGAGCTCTCATTTGCCACGGTGCGGCAGCGGCTCGCATCCGTACTGGTGCGCCTGGCGCAGACCGAAGGAAAGCCCGTTGGGGAAGGTATCCAGATCCAGCTTCCTGGAACCCATCAGGAGTTGGCGCATCAACTGGGAACCGTGCGCGAGCTGGTTTCCCGAAACTTGATGCGCCTTCAGGCGGAAGGCCTGGTTCAAGTAGAAGCGCGCCACATCACCGTGCTCGATCTGCCCGGACTGACGGCGATTCTCGACAGCAGCTCGTAGCATTTCTAGCCGGGCGCGACTAAAGTCACTGCGCGCGCGACAGGCCGGCCTCTACGCTTGATTCCGTGAGCGGAGAGAAGCAATGCCCACAACACTCATTGAGACGGGTTCTTTTCATGACGGTACGGTGACGGAGCGGCCTGCCTTGGCTGCTGCCGAGCGCCGTAAGAGTTTGTTGTTCCGCATTTGGATCGCAACAGGCATTTTCTTCATGGTTTTACCCGGCACGATTCTGGGATTCACAAATTTGCTGCTGATTACTGCGCATCATGGCTTGAACGGATTGTCGCCTGCTTGGATTCAGGCGCATGGCCATTCGCAGGTCTTCGGCTGGATCGGCAGCTTTGTGCTTGGCATCGGCTTTTATTCGCAACCGCAGACGCGCGCCAACCGGGGGCGGCTGCCCATTACCTGCTGGATGCTGTGGACCACTGGGCTCACGCTGCACTGGCTGGCCGGCGCCTATCTGTGGCAGTGGCGCGTCACGCTGCCGCTGTCCGGTGCGCTGGAGTTTGCGGCTGTTCTGCTTTTCCTTTATGCGGCCAGACAGCATAAGCTGTCTGCGCAGGCGAATGAAAACAGTGCGCGGAAGGGCAAGCCGCGTATCGAGCCGTGGATGCAGACGGTGCTTGTGAGTAATGCCGCGCTCTTTCTCGCGATCGCCATCAATTTCGCAATCGAGGTGCGGTTGGCGCTGGCGGGATTGACTCCAGCGCTTAGCCACGGTTTTGATCAGCGGTATTTGGTGCTGCTGGGTTGGGGATTTCTGGCTCCGCTCGTGTGGGGATTCAGCGCACGTTGGTTACCGATCTTCCTGGGCGTAAAGCCGGTGCGCGGCCGGATGCTTCAAACCGCTGTTGCCCTCGATGTCGTCGGCGTCATTCTGGGCATGGCTGCGCAAACACTGCCGGCCACGATAATCCTCGCCGCCGCAGCGATTCTTGCTGCGATTGCCATTCGAGTGTTCTCCATAGCTCAGCGCCCGGCAAAGATCATAGGAATTCACAGCAGCTTCCCGGTATTCCTGCGCGTTGCGTACGCGTGGTCGATTCTCGCTTCGCTGCTGGGCATCTGGGCTGCAGTCGCCGACGTTCGCGGCGGCATCTGGGGCGGGTCGCGACACGCGCTGACCGTTGGCTTTGCGGCCATGATGGTCATGACGGTGGGGCCGCGCATTCTGCCGCACTTTGCGGGCGTGCGCGCGTTGTGGAGCCGTGGGCTGATGTTTGTCACGCTTCTTCTGCTGCTGGTGGGCTGTACTCTCCGCGTCAGCATGGAGCCGCTTGCCTACGAGGGAATTGCGCAATTTCCCTGGAGATTATTGCCGATTTCAGGCTGCCTGGAGCTTAGCGCTGTATTGCTGTTCGCGCTGCAACTGATCATGACCTTCGCGCGCGGGCACAGCATCTTTCCTGAAATCGCATAAGCGACCGT
>JASIJW010000017.1:0-3142 GCA_030050035.1 Acidobacteriaceae bacterium
CCCGTAGTCTGCCCCAGGACGATGTCGAGATCGCCGTCGGCTTCGATATCGACAGCCCACGCCCCAATGTAAGCGCCGTTGAGGACGGATTTCGGCAGCCGCGCTTTTGCAGTCACGTCTGTGAACCGCTGAGGGTTCTCCTGAACCATCAGGCGGACACCGCCCGCACCTGCGAGTACAAGATCGGTTTTGAAATCGTAGTTGATGTCGGCGGGCAGGATACCTTCCGGCGTGGGTGCGACGGCGGAAGGTCCACCGGGAAACGGAAAGCTCGCTCCGGTCGCAAGCCGCACTTGATGCGCATTAGCGACAGCAATCGTAGGCGCACCTTCTCCGGAAAGCGAGAGCGAACCGATCCAGTCCCAACGATCGTTTCCGAATGTTGGTATGGGCTGCGCAATAAATTTGATCGCGGTGTCCGGAGGCGCCGGCGTCGAAGACGGCGAGGGAAGGCGCAAAAACTGTGTGAACGGTTGAGCTTCATCGCCCTCAGCGGGTCTGATTTCGGCTAGGCTCGCCCGAAACGCGGGAACGCGCATCAGAACATTGCGCAGAAAAACACTGCGAAGAGCAGCAGCACCGGGATTACTGCCGGATGCTGCCGCTTGAAGCGCTGTAAGTTCCTGCCTTACATCCGGCGGCCACGCAATGCTCTGGGCGGCGATGCGCTGGATGGTGGCGTGGAGCGTGGCGAAGTCTCCGCGTTTCGCGGAGATGCGGCTTAATTCGACGAGTGCGGCAAGATTGTCGGGGCGGGCCGCGAGGATCTGCTCAATTAGATTTTGAAACTGATCCTCGCTTCCTGCGCCGCCTTGGCGTTCAATGGCAAGCGCGAGTGCGTATATCGCGCGAGGATCTTTGGGGTCGAGGCTGACCGCCTTTCGGTAGTAATCAATGGCCGCCTGGGAGTCGCCGCGCGCGCTGTTGAGCAGGCCAAGCAGGAAGTAGATCCTGCTGTTCTGCGGAGCGAGTTTGAGGGCGCGATTAAGGCGCTCGGCTGCCGGATCGAAGTTGCGCTGGCGCAAGGCCAGGATTCCCCAGTTGGCCCAAGCGGCAGGTTCGCCGCGAGCAATCTGCGTAGCTTGCTGAAGACTGCTGTCCGCAAGCGTGTCGTTGCCGACCTGAAGGGCGGATAGACCGACGTAGAAGGTTGAAACGAATTGCTCATATGCTTTCGAGGATGTTTTGGGCAAGCCACTCGTCGAATGACATCCACTGAGAAGCAGGCCCATGATGGCGAGAAGGCATGCCACAACCTTTGGGGCTTGTTTCACTGAGTCACTTGCACGCTTCTTCGTCGGGTGCGACTTGGTGCCCAAACTGTCCGGAGGCACGACGGACGCAGGCAGCGTCCGACCTATGCTCAAGCGATTCGTTCCGGCAGTAGTTCGAAGATAAGAACGTTTGTTCACAACTGGAAAGAGTTTTTTCCGGATCTCAACAGCTAGAAGGTCAATTCATCGTGCCGGAACGCCGACGCAGCAAAGTTGAACTGTCCTCTTGGCGGTTAAGTTAAAGTTATCGCATGAGGCTATTTCCGCGATAGCTGATAAGGAGCAGTACTTTATTTTCCTGCTGGAAAGAGGGGGGCGGCCGTCGCCGGAATGTCGTGCGCGAATCGCCATGAGCACTCAGATCATTGCGAAACGCCCGGCCGCGCCAATCGCAACTTAAGGCGCGGGTGAACGGAAGAAAGCTGATCCATCCACCATTAGATCGTGACGAGGACTATAGAGATCGGTTCGCCTCCATGGGCGGATTACCCGCAGCGATCAGGAGAGCAATTAAGGAGAAAGGCTCGCCCGTCCTGATATCCAAAGAACGAGAAAAAGCTGATGCAATGTTGATTTGGGAAGGATTCCTCTCAAATGAGGAGCCGGATCAACCGAGGCAAAACTTTTGGATCTCACACATATGATCCTGCGTCGATCACATTCCTGCTTGTCGGCCTGATCACAAAGATCGCTGAGACTGAAGACGTTGCAAAGTGTCGGGGGAGCGGAAGGAAACGTAAGGAATACGGACAGCATGCTGCAAAATCGCAGCAGGCCAATTCAGGCTCTCCCGAAGATTCTTTAGTTTCTCAGGTTTATTGGGGAGGACGCTATCGAATACTGCAAGCAACCCATTGATTCTAAAAAGAAAATCAGCTTATCCGCCCTGCAGTTGCCCCCAATGTTGCCCCCATACGATCTAAGCTACCCACCCAACCATTTAGCTCCCCGCTGTGCCACGAGAAGCGCCGGTACCTACCGTCTGAAATCTTCAGGGGCAATCTGTCGGCACGACTGAACACCAGTTCCCTGCCCGAAAGGAACACAGCCTGATGGGTCTGGAAATCGGTGGCTACTCGGCAGTAACGGAATGGTAACTTCGAGTTGCCGGGAATACGTCGGCGACTCAGGTGCTGCCCGGTGGTCGGATCAATTCTTCCTCGTTGCGACGGGCATTTACACTTTCGGAAACCTTCTCCCGACTGGAGTACCGTTTCTGGCATTGATTCAACTTCATCGGCGAGCGTCCCGATGTCCCGGATTCGGTGCACCTCTGCGTTCTTTCTCGTGGCGGTTAGTTTTGGGGTTGCTGCATTGTCGTATTCTTGATACCAAAATGCCCAACGAGATGAACGGCGGGGCCAGAGTGGGGAAGGCGTGTCAAATACACCAATCGGTATCATGCAGGGCCGTTTGAGTCCTCCCGAGGCGGGACGCTTCCAATCCTTCCCCCGCTCATCTTGGCGCAAGGAGATCACCCGTGCCCCGGAAGCCGGACTTGATTACATTGAATGGATTTTTGACGACTACGGCTCATCCGTAAACCCCATCCAGTCCGAGGTAGGGATTGCCGAACTGAACGTCCTTAAAGCGCGCCACGGCATGAAGACCTCGGCAATTTGCGCTGACTGGTTGATGGACTTCCCTCTGGTACGTTGTTCTGACGAAGAGCGCGCCTTTCGCGAACGCACCCTGCACGATCTGCTTCGCAAGGGAAAGAGAATTGGCGCTACCCGCGTAGTGTTGCCTTTCGTCGATGCTTCGTCGATTCGGACAGAGGATGAAAAGCGGGTTGTGATCGAAGCGTTGGAGCGCGCAATTCCAGTCTCCGAAGAAACAGGTGTGGAGATGCACCTTGAGGCCGACTT
>JASIJW010000144.1:0-4339 GCA_030050035.1 Acidobacteriaceae bacterium
GGCGCAGCCTACAACGCGCGGCTCCAGGAGCGATGCCGGCGTCAACATCGACTGCCATCTGCTAACTATTTCAGGTGAGCGGTGGTTGCGTCTGGCTCCCTCTGTCAGAGAGCTTCCTTTTCTCGCGCATGTACGCCGAGTGCTGCCGGCGCGCAAGGACGACACTCCCGAGGAGGTCCTCGAGTACGGACTGGTTATTGGCAACCGCCTGCCTCCGCCGAATAGCTCGTGCTGGGCGTTCCTCGTTTCGCTCGAAAATATGGAGAAGCAGTTGCCACCCGCATCTGCGCCGCAAACAGTCACACTGGTCGTGCTCCATGCATGGCGGTTCTTTGCCGAGGATGTAATTCATAGCTTTGGCGAGGTCGTTCACGCTCTCGATCACGGCGTGGGGCTCAGCCTGCCTGATAAGGGCTCCGGCCCGGCTGCCGCTCCGCTCGCCATGGGCTACATTCCCGTGCCTCACCATCTGCGAGTAGGCGGCCAAACCTGGTCGTGGTATCGTGGCCCCTTCACTCCGTACGGCACTAAGCGCCGCATCAAAAAGGATCCGCACAAACCAATTCTTTGGGGAGATGGAGTGCTGCTCTACGATCCCGAATTGGGGATGATGGATGTTTCCTGCGCATCGGCGTGGGCGCTCGGCCGCCTGATGGCCCTCAACGACACATCGTTTGCCACCACCCTCTATAAGTCAAACCGGGACAAGGTCCGCGGCACTATCGATCGTGCGCGGTTCCGCATGCTCTTCGGTAAATTAGCCGGAACATCGGTTGCCGAAGCGAGTCGCGAACAGATCGACAGCGACCTTGCACACGCGCTCGCCTCCGCGATTCCCAAGCTCTCCGGATCACGGAGTGCTGCAAGTGAAAATGCGAAAGTGGCGACCGAGTCTGCCCTTGCGCACGAGAGACTTTCCGCAACAGCTCGAACTTTGAAACTCGGCACAGCACTCACGAACAAAGAGAGCATTGCTGAACTCCATCACCTTCATGAGCAGGTTGGGCTGCTGCGCAGCCGCCACGCGGACGCTCCGGATCCCTCGGCGCCGGAAACCATCATCGCCCAATGGCTTGGCGACCTGCTCCTGCTTAAGGGCGTGCCAATTCATTATCTGATTCCCAATGAACGGATGCTTCCCGACGAGTCAATCCGCTTCTTCCAGGTGGACGAGTCCTGGCTCGAGTCTCTGCGCGACGGTGCGCTCAGCATTGGCCGCGTCACGGCTACCGACCTTAGCCACGACGCGGCGTTCATGCCTCTGGTGGCTGCTACAACCGAGCGCGCCACTGCAGTTGCCCGACCGCAAACACGGCGCCTGGTTGCAGCGCGAAATGCTCCACCGATGGTCAAACCGCTCTCAGGATTTCTTCTCCGCTCCCAGGTCATTGCCCAGTGGCCCAATCTGGAAGTGGAAGGAAAAGCGAGCGGTTCGCCGGTGGTTACGCTCCGCCAACAGACCGTCGGCACGCTCCTCATCTGCCTTTTTGACTCTGTAGTGGATACTGTCGAAATCTTTCAACCGTCAGAAGCTGTCCACTTCGGCTTTCTTCCGAAGGATAGCGCTGTCGCCAAGAAGAGACGAAATGAGAGTGGAAAAGAAATAGAAGACAACCCGCTAAAGACTATCTGCCTTCGCAATGAGCAGACACGGGTGCTCGACATTGGCAAGCTGGTGGACTGGATGGCAGGCGCCGAGTCGCAGAATTACCGCGCAGACCAGTTTGCTCTGCAGATGGTTACCGGAGTGGATCGCGTTGTTTTCACCATCCAGGATTTCACTATCCAAGCCCCTTCAACCACCTAGACACAGAATGCAAAACTTCATAGTGGGCTACTAAGATGTGGTCAATAAGACCACTATACCTTCCAGTTGCTCCTGGTTGATTGTAACCAATATCGATTGACTTGACCGTCTTGCCGGTCATAACAAGAGATGTGCCTGTTACGTCCTGAGCATTGCTCACTGGAAGTGACTTGCCTGTTCCTTTGTAATAGGCTTCCTACGTCGCTGCCAGTTTGCTCGGAGCAAGAAATATATATGAATATGTGCCGTGAAGCTGAAGCTGCTGCGCAATGTACAGCACATCATCGGGCGAAACGTGCCATGCGTCCGACAATGCTCGCAGAGAGCCGGATAGATCCCTGTTCGGGAAAGTGCATCAGGGCGGGCGTGGAAAGCAACCCGTCCCGGGTAAAGAGGCCAAGCACGGTACTGCGCGCCTGAGCGAGGTTAAAGTTAAAAACCACGGGAGCCGGCGTCGCCTCCAGCGACCACTCCGACGTCAGGACTATCTTGTTCGCTGTAAATTCAAGGTCCACACAGCCGGGGCGTTATTGCTGACGGCCGTTGGCCGCTACTCCACTCGTCGCACACTATCGACAACACGACTCGTAGCGCGGTAGCCGGACATAGCGGCGGGCGTCCTGACGATATTGGCGCCGCGCCGCCCTTTGCCCAGTCCGTCGACAGTCAGAAAAAGAAACTCGGGCGCAGGGGCGAAAATTCCGCCTCCAGAAAATCGGAGGAAAACTAAAAGTCGCCTTCGCGCAGATCGGAGCCAAACGATGGCAGCGCTATTCCGGCAACAGCCGCTTCCCCGGCGCTCTTCAAAAAGTCTCTCCGCTTCACAGTTCTTCCCTTATGCCAACATCACCTGGCCGCGCAGACGAATGTCGGCACTGGACGCGCCAATCAGCAATTCCACATTGCCCGCGTCGTACTCGAACTGCTTCTGCTCCTCGTTCCAATATCTCAGCGCGATATGGTCGTGCGGCAGAGAGAGCGTGACTGAACGCGCTTCTCCAGGTGACAAAGAGATGCGGCGAAAATCGGCCAATTGCAGTGCTGGACGCTGCACTTTGCCGGGAGCTGTAATGTAGAGCTGCACAACCTCGTCGCCAGCCACATGCCCGGTATTAGTAACGTCGACGGTGAGGCGAATGGTGCGACCCGGAACGAGGCGGTCTGCGTCGAGATGCAGGTTCTTGTACGCGAAGCTGCTGTAGCTCAGGCCGTGGCCGAATGGGTAGAGCGGCTCTCCACGGAGATACATATACGTTCTGCCGTGCTTCAGGTCGTAATCGTGAAAGTTCGGCAGTTGGCCAACATTTCGATACCACGTTGAGCAGAATTTTCCGCCGGGGTTGTAGTCGCCAAAGAGCACATCGGCGATTGCATGACCCTGCTGCTCGCCGGCAAAAAACGAACAGAGAATCGCCGGCGCCCTGTTGCTCTCGTCGCTCAGAGCCACCGGGCAGACGGTGTTGATGACAACCGCGGTGCGGGGATTCGCAGCTAGCACTGCCTTGATCAACTCTTCCTGTGCATCCGGCAACGCGATGTCGAACCGGTCGCGCCCCTCATCGGAAAGCAGCCGGTTGTCTCCCACAAAGACAAGCGCAATATCCGCCTGCGACGCGGCCTTTACGGCAGACTCAAGCAAAGAGCCGATTCTTTGGCCGGTAATCGGGCAGCCCGGGGCGTGAATGACATTCACCGCAGACGCCTCTTCCTGAGGCACTGGCAATAGCCTCAATGACCGCATATTCAGAACGTCGTTCCGGCTGTTGGTAAGGAATCTGAGGAAGACAATGTGGCTGCCGGTGATACCACTCAGATCTGCCTTGATTGCTTTCCAGGTATCCATTCCACCGGTAGAGACAACATGCACAGTGACGGCAGGCGCATTTCCCAGACTGTCGAGATGGACTGCGATATCACCCTCTGACTGAGCTGCCAGTTCGAACTCGATTGAAGTTTTCCCCGTGAAGTCGAGCGGGCCATACTGCGCCCAACTGTTGTTCCCGACTTTTGTGAGTATTTGCTGCCCGTCCTCCGAATATCCGACAACGGGGCCGCGAACATTCGAGGTTCTAAGAAATTCTCCAGCAGGAACTTTACCGGAAAACAGGGTCACGCCCATTGCTGCCGCAATTCCCGCATAAGGCGAAACAAGATTTGTCGAGTTGCCGCTGTAGCCGCCGAGGTGGCATGCACCGGCCATTGGCCCAATTACAGCGATGCTGCGGATCTTGTGTTTGCTCAGCGGCAGCATCTGCCCGTCATTCTTGAGAAGCACAAGCGACTGCCGCGCGGCCTCGCGGGCCAGATCGCAATGCGCCTGATCTTCCAGGACCGAAGCTGACAACTTGCTCCACGGGACCGAAGCTGGCGGATCGAATTCGCCAAGCAGGAAGCGTCCCGCAAGAACGCGTGTGAGTGCGGTGCGGATGGCGTCTTCTGTGACAAGCTGCTTCTCGACAGAAGTCATCAGGAACTTGGAAAGCGTCCGTCCGCAGTTCAAGTCCGAGCCGGCCTTGATGGCCAGTGCTGCTG
>JASIJW010000145.1:0-3587 GCA_030050035.1 Acidobacteriaceae bacterium
GAGCAGAACATCAACGCCACTGAGAAACAGTACCTCTCGACAAATCCCTACTACGACGCAAACCTGGTTACGGCTATGGGTACGGCAGTGCCTAACCCGTTTGCGGGCATGTTTCCTAAAACAGCTAGCAGCAGCTTCAATGGGGCTACAACCCAATTGCAAAACTTAGCCGTGCCCTATCCGCAGTTTGGCAATAGTGCCGTCGACGAATACAACGAGCCTATCGGCCAGTCGTGGTATGAAGCGGCAATGGCGCACGTGGAGCACCGCGCCAGCCATGGCCTGACTCTGACAGCCAATTACACCTTCTCCAAGCTGATCGAACAGGATACGCGCCTGAACGACGAGGACAACTTCCTCGAAACGCGTATCTCGCCCTTCGATCACACCCATCACTTCACCGCAGGCGCAGTCTACGAATTGCCCTTCGGTCGCGGCAAGGAATTCTCCTTCGGCGGCAACCGGCTGCTGGACGAAATCCTGGGCGGATACGTGATCAACGGCATCTACCAGTTCCAAACCGGCGCGCCCATCTACTGGTCCGGGGATATTCCGCTCCAGCCGGGCGTCACACTCCGCGATATCAAGGTCAACCCCCGCAATACCAGCACAACCACGCCGGCCATCGTCAATGCTCCGAATATCTTCGTCACCGGCAGCGGCTCCAGTTGCACGCCTGCCGCGGGGCAACCCTGCGACGGCAGCGTCTTTTTCAACGGTCAGTACAGTTTCCACTACCGGACCCTGCCGCAGACCATGTCGTGGGTGCGCCAGGACGGTTACAACAACCTCGACGCCTCGATCCTGAAGAACTTCAACTTCACTGAGGGCCGGTACTTCCAGCTTCGCTTCGAGACCTTCAACACACTCAACCATCCGATCTTCGCGGCGCCTAACCTGACGCCGACGGCCAGCAACTTCGGATACATTACTGCGACTACGGCGAACAGCCTTTCGCGCCAGATTCAGCTCGGCGGACGGATCGTGTTCTAACCGTGAACGGACTCGGGTGGGAACCTGGATTCCCGCCCGGTAACAAAAAAGCGGCCGCCCAACCAGGCGGCCCGCTTTTTTTTTGTGCCCCTTTCATGGTGTCGAGAATCCAGCCGCAATACTGCTCGGCCAGCAACCATCCGCAGAAAAGCGGCTGGTATCAAAGGTCAAAGGACAGACCGAGGGGGTGTCCAATGGGACTCGGGAACATTATTGGATCGCTATTTCAAGGCGGGAGCGAAGCGGCAGGCCAAGCCGGAGGAGAACATTCCACAATCATCGGCGCACTGATGAGCGAGCTGGAGTCTCGATCGGGCGGAATCGGGGCCTGATGCAGATGTTCCAGCAAAAGGGGATGGGTTCGCTCGTTCAGCAATGGTCGGGTGGACAAACCCAGGCTGCCAACCCGGCCGATATGGAAAACGGATTTGAGGGCAGCGGAATTAGGGAAGGAATTGCGCAGAAAACCGGATTGCCGGGATCTTCAATAAGTTCTGTACTGGCAATGGCAATGCCGCTGCTGGTTCATCACGTAGTTTCGAACGGGCACGTGACCGCCGACGGCGAATCCACCGGCAAGGAAGTGAACAGCGGTGATATGGTGCGCTCGGTTATGGAGCGGATGACGGGGTCGAGCGGGCAGGTTTCAGATCAAGACCGCTCAGATCAAGCGCGAGCAGCTTAGCCGGGTCGAGATACGCGTTCTGCCATCGGACGGCCCAGTGCAGGTGCGGGCCGGTCACGCGGCCGGTGGCGCCGCTCAAGCCAATAAGTTGACCTTTGACGACGCGCTGGCCTTCGCGCACATCGATGCGGCTGAGGTGCATCGACAGGGTGTAGAGCCCCAGGCCGTGGTCGATGACGACGATGTTGCCCTCGTAGTAGAGTCTGCGCGCCAGCACTACTATGCCGCCGTTCGCGGCGTGAATGGGCGTGCCTGGGTGTGCGCGGAAGTCCATGCCCTTGTGAACGCTGGCCAGCTCGCCGTTGAAGGTGCGCCGGGTGCCGAAGCTGTCGGTGGGCGGCGCATGCACGGGCGCGAGAAAATTGCCTGACCACAGGGGTTGGGGCGCGCTCGAAGCGAAAATTTTGTCCTTGAGCGCGACCTCGGCCTTGATTTCTACGAGGGCTGAGGGCGGCGGCTCGACGAACCTGGGAGCCACGGTGAGCACGCCGGTGCGGTAGTGGCCGGGTTGAATCTCGACTGCGAGGTTGAGGTCGCGGGCGGAGCCGTTGGAGCCGTCGGAGCTGTCGGAGCCATTGACCGATTCCTTGATCGCGAGCGTGGAGGGGCCAGCCGGCGCTTCCACATCGACGCCGGCAAGGGCATACCAGCCGCGGCCGGATTGAGTGCGAAAGAACTGCAGATTGTGGCCGAGCCACTGGCCCTCAAGCTTCGCATCTGCAGGCGCGTCCACGTGGATCAGTTCCGGCGAGCCGGCTTCGACGACGGAAGGCGTAAGGGTGACGGCGGTTTGCGCAGGCGCAGCGGCGGGGCTGGCGAAGGAGAGGAACGCCATCCCGAGGATGCAGCGGCGCGATAACGGAAGAGGCATCGGCTTAAGGATAGTGGATGGGCCAGGATGGCATGACACCGGGATTGCGGGGCGCGACGCGGCCGCAACCGGAAAATGCCGATGGCTGGCAAGAAATTCATCGAATTGCCGTAATCCACCACAAACCGGGTTCGTCTACCGGACTGAAGGCAGGCGCTTCTAGCAGGAAGCGAGACAGGTGTTTCTCCCCGGCCGCAGATCCTTCACGCCGCGACGGCCATCCGGGCCCCGAAATCTTCGAGCATATCTCTTCTCCTGCGGGTGTTCGTCTGCCTGGAATCTCTTTTCCGAATCAGGTTTCAGAAGTGAGACAGGAGGTCTTCCATGCGCAACATTCGGATCGTTCTGGGACTTGCGGCTTTGCTTTTCGCCTTGCAGGCAAGTCAATCAGCCGGGCAGGGAGGGCCTGGCCGCGGTTTCGGCCCTGGCTTCGCCGGGTTTGGCGGCGGCCATTTCGGCATGGGTCGCGTGGTAACAGGCGAGCCGTACTCGGGCGTACGCACCAGCACCTTCGTGGAGACACTGGCCAACGGCAGCACCATTACTCACACGACGACGACAAACGAAGCGCGCGATTCGAGCGGCCGCATCTATCGCGCGACGCAGTTCGGCGCGAACAGCGGGACGGGCGCGGGATCAGGGCGCACCGAGTACACGGTTTTCGATCCGGTGAACCGCACAGTGACGAACTGGCGCTCGGGCAACACTCAGGCCTTCGTCACGCACCTGCCGAGTCCTGAGTCGAACGGAGCTTCAAACGGCGGTCCGCACGCTGCATGGCGCGGCGGCGCTGCAAATGGCGCGAATGCTGCGGCCGAGGGCACGCACCACCACGGGCCCGCGCCGACGGTGGCGCAGCTTGGAACCCGGAGCTTCGAGGGCGTGGACGCCACCGGAACCCGCACCACGGTGACTTTTCCGGCCGGCTCATTCGGCAATAACGAGGCAATCTCGGTAACGCACGAGCGTTGGGTCTCCGAGGAACTGGGCGGTCTTGTCGTTTCCGAGACGGACAACGACCCGCGCAACGGCGTGCGG
>JASIJW010000018.1:0-2913 GCA_030050035.1 Acidobacteriaceae bacterium
ACGCGACGACCGTGTTGAGCCGTCCGCTGTCGGAGCTGGGCATTTATCCGGCCGTCGATCCGCTGGCTTCGACCTCGCGCATCCTCTCGGTGCGGGTGGTTGGCCAGGAACATTACGACGTGGCCCAGGGCGTGAAGAAGATTCTGCAGCGGTACAAGGACCTGCAGGACATTATCGCCATCCTCGGAATCGATGAACTCTCTGAGGACGATAAGCTGACGGTCGCACGGGCGCGAAAAGTACAAAAATTCCTGTCGCAGCCCTTCCATGTGGCCGAGCAGTTTACTGGCATTCAGGGCCGCTACGTGAAGATCGCCGACACGGTGCGCAGCTTTAAGGAGATCATCGAGGGCAAGCACGACGACGTTCCCGAGCAGGCCTTCTACATGAAGGGCGGCATTGAGGAAGTGCTGGAAACGGCTGAGAAGCTGAAGGCGAGCGTGTAAAAGCAGCTTTTAGCTGCTAGCTTCTAGCTGCTAGCCCGGCCGGTGCCGGCGCTTGAGCTAAGGGCTAGAAGCTAGGAGCTAGGAGCTAATCAATGGCTGAACCAACATCCAATCAACTCCGCGTACGGCTGGTGACGCCGGAGCGCATACTCTTCGAGCAGACTGCTACGGCGGTTGAGCTGCCTTCGAAGTCCGGCTACATGGAGGTGCTCTACGGGCACGCGCCGCTGCTGGCCGAGCTGGGCGCGGGCGACGTGACCGTGCATGGCGCAAATGGCGACGGCGCCGCGCCTGCTACCCGCTATAACGTAAGCTGGGGATTCGTGGAGGTGCTGCCCGACCGTGTGACGATTCTGGCCAACAACGCGCTGAAGCCCGAGGAGATCGATGTTCCCCGCGCCGAGCGCGAGCGCCAGTATGGACACGACCTGTGGAAGCAGGCCGGCGACAACGAAGAGGCTTACGACGAGGCGTTGCAAGTGATTGCCGATTCCGAGGCCAAGATCGCCTCGGCTGGATCGGCACCTAAGGCGCACTGAAGCGGCTAGCACGATCCAATTCAGCCTAACCCGGCTCCAGAGAGCAGGGTTCAGGTTGCTGAAAAACCAAATGTCTTCGGCTCAACCTTCGAAAAACATCCCTCAGTGGCTAAAGCCGCGTTGATCTTGGGTGCTTTGCGGCACGACTAAAGTCGTGCCCTTTCAAAACCACGGCTTTATCAGCAGTCGCCCTGCTCCTGAGAGCAGGGTTTTTTATTTGACTCCTTGCCCTGCTCGGGGTGGGGGGTGTAACAGTCGGCGTTGGTGGGCTCCCAGGCGGGTTCGCCGTGAATGGCGCTGGCCTTGGCTTCTTTGGAGAGCAATGGGGGATCGGGCTGATTGCTGCCCTCCTCGGCGACGGCGACGGTGTCGCCGCATATGCCGTCGCAGTAGTCGGTGACCGGCTCGACGGGCGGCAGGTCCTCGATGCAGCGGATGGTCTGGCTGGCGATCTGGATACCGTAGATATAACGGCCGGCGGTTTTGACGTCGATGCGGTCTTTGGACAAAGCGGTGAGGACCTGGTTCATGGCGACGAGGACGGAGGCGTGGTCCTCGAGGGATGGCAGGATAAGAGAGTTGTCGAGGTGGAGATTGCGAGCGGCGATGGTGCGCGCCTGGGCGTGGTGGTAGCAAAACGGGCGGCCACGCAGAGCGATGGCATGACATTTCTGCCCCGTTGCGAGGATGTGGCGACATTCCGGAGACGGTTTGGACATTGGCTTGTGTGCCCCCCACCCCCTCATCTGAGGGAATGTATCTGAAAACAATAGCGTTATGCGCACGTTGCCGCGGTATGTATCTGATTCAAAAAACTTTGCCATCAGCTATTTTGGAATCAGTCAGTTACGCGGGATACTGACGCAAAGAGGCGGCTCACCCTATCTGGAGAGCCGCCTCTTCTGCGTGCGATCCCTTTCAGGGTAGCAATTTGCGGGAATTGAACTGCAATCTTCGAAATAATTGTAAGTCGTTTGATGACAGATAGTTGGCCCGACGAATGAGCGGGCGTTGGGGTTGACAAGGCATTTCTCAGAGTTACAGGCAGCCTAAATCCTGGAAGGAAGCGAGGTGGCTTGGAGAATATGAGTTAAATACACTAATATTTTATGAATCAATTATGCTATAGTTCCATCAGATCAGTTGAGTGGCCGGGATTTACTCCCGTCCCTGAAATTTTGGATGCAATCAGGAGGAACGATATGGCAATCACTCGCTGGGATCCCTTCCGGGAAGTGCAGACTCTGCAGAATCGCGTGAACTCGCTTTTCCGCGATATGAATGGCGAAAACGATCCATTGGCTGCGGCCAGCTTTGCTCCGCCGGTCGATATTTACGAAGACGACAAGAAGGTCGTGCTGAAGCTGGAAGTGCCGGGGATCGACGAGAAGGACCTGGACGTGCGCATGGAGAACCACACTCTGACCGTCAAGGGCGAGCGCAAGATGGAGAAGGAAGAGAAGGAAGAGAACTTCCATCGCATCGAGCGACGCTATGGCAGCTTCTTCCGGGCTTTCACGTTGCCTTCGACGGTTGACGCCGAGCACATCAAGGCCGATTACCGAAACGGCGTGCTGAAGGTGGAGCTGACGAAGAAGCCCGAGGCCCAGCCGAAACAGATCAAGGTGAACGCGGCGGCGTAAAAACAGCTTCTAGCTGCCAGCTTTTAGCTTTTTTGCAGCTCGGCATAACGCGCTGGGGTGGTTCGTGTGCTTCCCCGGCGCTTCTTTTTCGGAATCATTTATTTGAGGCGGGATTGTTTTGGAAGCGACTGGACTCTTTTTTCTGGCAGGAACAAGCTAGAACTAGAAGCTGGTAGCTGGGAGCTAAACGATGGCGATTCGTTGGGACAAATTTACGGTGAAGTCGCAGGAAGCGATACAGCAGGCGCAGGCTCGCGCCGCCGAGCTCGGCAACGCCGAGTTGCA
>JASIJW010000146.1:0-2781 GCA_030050035.1 Acidobacteriaceae bacterium
GCTAGCTCCTAGCTTCGCCTTGCCCTGTCCACTTTCGCCGCCTCGCCACCAATTGGCTAGAGGCTGTTTTTAGCTCACCGGCTCGTGGGCCGTGTCTTCCACCTGCGCCAGCGTCGAACGGCGCACAATCTCTTCGAGCGACCACCGCTTCAGCTTGCTCAACGGCCGCGTCTCGCGGATGCGCACCATATCGCCCAGCCGCGCCGAATTCTGCTCGTCGTGCGCGTAGAACTTCTTGGTCGTGCGCACGATCCGCTTGTACTTGCGGTGCGCCTTACGCATTTCCACCGCGACTACGATGGTCTTCTGCATCTTGGTCGAGACCACCTGGCCGACCTTCTCGTTGCGCCTTGATATGGGCGTCGCCGTCGGCGTTGCCGCGGGCGCCTGTCCCTGATTCGGAGATTGCTTCTCTGCCGCCGTCATTTACCGGCTCCCTTCGCTTTGCTCGCCTTTGCTTTGCTCAATCTGCCCGTTGTCGCCTTCTTTGCCGCGGTCTTCTTCGGCGCAGTTTTCTTTGGCGCAGACTTTTTCGCTGCCGGCGCAGCCTGCTTCGCCCGGCGCGGCTTCTTTTCCGCGGCTGCCTCGGCCTCCGCGGCCTGTGTCATTTCGCCCTGCGTCTTTTGGTTATCGATGCCCAGCTCGCGCTCGCGGGCAATGGTCTTGATCTGCGCAATCTCCTTGCGCAGCAGGCGAAGCTTCTTCACGCCATCGTTCTGACCCATCGACACCTGGAAGCGCAGCCGGAACAGTTGCTCGGCCGTCGTCTTCTCGTGGTGCGTGAGCTCTTCATCGCTCAAACTACGAATCTTCTGGAGTTCCATAATCCTTAGCTCCTAGCTTCTAGCTTCTAGCTCTGTCCTGCGCATGCACATCCTTACGAATCAGCACGACAGAGCTAGAAGCTAGAGGCTAATGGCTGTCTTTCTACGCCTCGGCCGCAACCTTCTCAACGCCCGGCCGCTGCACGAACTTGGTCTTCAGCGGCAGCTTGTTGGCAGCCAGGCGCATCGCCTCCGCGGCCACATCCGGCGCCACCCCCTCCATCTCGAAGAGAATCTTGCCCGGCCGCACGACAGCTACCCAGTGGTCCAGCGCGCCCTTGCCCGAGCCCATTCGGACTTCGGCCGGCTTCTTGGTAATCGGCTTATCCGGGAACAGACGAAGCCAGATCTTGCCGCCGCGCTTGATGAATCGCGTCATCGCGATACGGCTGGCCTCGATCTGCCGGTCGGTAATGTATCCGCACTCCAGCACCTTCAGCCCGTACTCACCGAACGCAAGCGAGGAGCCGCGCCACGCCTTGCCGCGGCGCTTGCCCTTCTGCTGCTTGCGGAACTTCACCTTCTTTGGCATCAACATAACGAAACCCTCGAAAACCAGGGAACAGGGATCAGGGAACAGGGATCAGTTTTCAAGATCCTTGCCCCGCCTGTTTCCGGGCACATCCAACACATCCAAACTGCTCATGGCTGAAATCCAGCAACCGGGGTCTTCCTGTTCCCTGACCCCTGATCCCTGTTCCCTGCCTTTAAAACACTCCCGACGAAGTCCCCGCCGGCTGCTGGCGCCGCTTCTGCTCGTAGATATCGCCGCGGTAGATCCACACCTTCACGCCGATCACGCCGTAGGTCGTGTTGGCTTCCGTAAATCCATAATCGATATCGGCGCGCAGCGTGTGCAGCGGCAGACGGCCCTGCAGGTACCACTCCGAGCGCGCAATCTCATTGCCGTTCAAACGGCCCGAGACGCGCACCTTGATGCCCTTGCAGCCGAAGCGCAGCGCCGAGTCCACGCTCTTGCGCATCGCCCGGCGGAAGCTCACGCGCTTCTCAAGCTGCAGCGCAATGTTCTCGCTCACCAGCTGCGCGTCGAGCTCCGGCTTGTTCACTTCGATGATGTCGATGAACACGTCGCGGCTGGTGCGCTTGCCGAGCTCGGCCTTCAGCTTCTCAATCTCCGCGCCCTTGCGGCCGATCACGATACCCGGACGCGCGGTGCGGATGAGAAAGCGCAGCTTGTTGCCCGGACGCTCGATCTCGACCGAGCTGACGCCGGCGGCCTTGAGCTTCTCGCGCAGCTCAGCCTTCAGCTTCACGTCCTCAACCAGCAGCTTGTCGTACTCACGCTCGGAGAACCAGCGCGACCGCCACGGCTTGTTGATTCCCAGCCGGAATCCGTAAGGATGGACCTTCTGTCCCATACTTTTTCCTCTCAAACTCTCTTTGAGGCCTGCTACTCGGCCTTTTTCTTCGCTGCCTTCTTGGCCGCAGTCTTCTTCGGGGCGGACTTCTTGGCCGCCGGCTTCTTTTCAGCCGCCGGCGCGGCAGATTTCTTCGCTGCCTTCTTGGCCGCGGTCTTCTTCGCCGGCTTCGCTGCCTCGGACTCCTCGACTCTCGTTACCAAGCTCTCCGATCCGCCATTGCGCTCGGCCACGGCGACCGTGATGTGCGTGAGCCTGCGCTGATAGCGATAGGCGCGGCCCATCGGCGCCGGACGGATGCGCTTCATCCGCGGCCCGTCATCGGCCAGAGCCTGCTTCACGTACAGGTTGTCCACGTCCAGGTCGATGCCCTGTTCGCCGGCCACGTACTTGGCGTTGTCAACCGCCGAGGTCAGCAGCTTGTGAATCACCGGAGCGATTCTCTTTTTTGTAAAGGCCGCCGTCTCCAGCGCCTCCTGCACGCCCCGGCCCTTGATCAGGTCCAGCACCAGCCGCGCCTTCTGCGGCGACACGTGCTGGTACCTCGCTGACGCCCGGTACTCTCTTGTCTCGACTGC
>JASIJW010000147.1:0-9527 GCA_030050035.1 Acidobacteriaceae bacterium
GGGAACAACTTCCGCACGGCCTCCATAAATTCGTCGACAAACGAATAGAGTTCCTCCGCTGACGGACGCGTCTTGCGCATACCCAGGTACAACGGATCGTGAAGGTACTGTTCGTTATTGGTGCCGGCGTCGAGATACATCGGCATAAGATACTGCGGCGGCACACCTGCGCAGGCGGTGTACAACTGCAGCTTGCCAATGGGAATGCCCATGCCGTTGGCCCCGAGATCGCCGAGGCCGAGAATGCGGCCGCCATCGGTGACACAGATGAAGCGGACATCCTTCTGCGGCCAGTTTTTCAGAACTTCCTTGACCTTGCCACGGCGCGTCATGGAGAGATACATGCCCCGCGACTGACGGTAGATGTGGCCAAATTTCAAGCACGCTTCTCCGATGGTGGGATCATAGACAATGGGCAGAAAACGCGCAGGGTCGGACATGACGGTGCGATAGAACAGCGTTTCGTTGTGGTCGAGCAGGCTAATCAGATAGATGTAGCGCTCAAGATCGGTTGGCTTCTGCGCGAGTTGCATCATAACCCGCTGTAGCTGCAGATCTTCATTTTCGATTACGTCCGGCACGAGGCCAACAAGTCCGAGCGCGTCCTTCTCGGACTCGGTGAAGGCGGTTGACTTATTGAGTGATGGATCCTGGAGCAACTCGATTCCGCGCTTATTGGTGGTCATCATCCTTCTCCTTCGCATATCTCAGGCAGCGGTTGCGACGTAGGGTTTCACCATCTTGCGAGGGTCGACGATGCGATCAAATTCATCTTCGGTGACGAAACCCAGCTTGAGGGCGGCAGCTTTGAGTGTCAGGTCATTATCGAGGGCGTAGTGCGCGATTTTGGATGCTTTGTCATAGCCGATGACCGGCGAGAGGGCGGTGACAAGCATCAGTGAGCGTTCAACATATTCGCTGATCTTCTTAACGTTGGGCTGAGTACCTTCGATCAGGTACTTGCGGAAATTGGTGCAGCCATCTGCCAGGATGACGATGGACTGAGTGATGCCGGAGATAATCAACGGCTTGTAAACATTCATTTCGAGATAGCCGCCGGCGCCGCCAAAGCCGACCGCAACATCATTTGCCATGACCTGCACGGCGATCATGGTGAGCGCCTCGCATTGTGTCGGATTGACTTTGCCGGGCATGATTGAGGAGCCAGGCTCATTCGCGGGTATAAGCAACTCCGCGAATCCGGCCCGTGGTCCGCAGGACATCAGGCGAATGTCGTTGGCAATCTTGTAGAGCGAAACCGCCAGCGTGCGCAGCGTGCCGGAAAGCTGAACCAGCGCATCGTGCGCGCCCTGTACGGTGAACTTGTTGGGCGCACTGACAAACGGCAGGTTTGTAAGCCTGGCGATCTCTTCGGCAACTGCTTCGGCGAATCCAGGTGCTGAGTTCAGGCCGGTACCCACCGCTGTGCCGCCCAGCGCCAGCCTGTACACACCGCTAAGTCCGGACTCGATCCGTTCGAGATCGTCCGTCAGCATTCCCACATAGCCGGACCATTCCTCTCCGAGGGTCAGCGGAGTGGCGTCCTGCATGTGCGTGCGGCCGATCTTTACGATGTCCTTCCATGCCTCTGCTTTCCGGTTGATGGCGTCGCGCAGGGCTGTTATTGTGGGGATCAAGCGTTGCTTTGTGTTGACCGCGGCCGCGATGTACATGGCCGAAGGAAATGAGTCGTTCGACGACTGGGACATGTTGACTTGATCGTTCGGGTGAACCGGAGTTTTGCTGCCCAGGGGCGTGCCGGCGATCTGGCTGCAACGATTCGCGATTACCTCGTTAACGTTCATATTGAACTGCGTGCCGCTGCCGGTCATCCAAACGTGCAATGGGAACATATCGTGGTGCTGCCCCGCAAGAATTTCGTCGCAGACCTGAACGATTAAATCGCGACGTTTCCCATCGAGCCGTTTACCGGCAAAGTTCACATTGGCTGCGCCCTTCTTCAGAAGGGCGTATGCAGTAATCATTTCCCGGGGCATCAGATCTTTTCCAATCGCGAAGTGTTCGAGCGAGCGCTGGGTCTGTGCGCCCCAGAGTTTGTCGGCGGGAACGTCAACCTCGCCAAGACTATCGGCTTCTTTGCGAATATCCGGCATCGTATCTTCCTTTCTGACTGGCAGGTAAAGCGGAAACGTGCAGTTTAGAGCTTTCCGGTCGAATCTCGACTTACTAAGGCCTTAGGACACAGTGAGAGCCGGCACAAGCAAGGCGCGTGCCTGTGCGATCTCTTCGGGGAGGATGGTGTGGGGCCGGTTGCGATGTTGTTTGAGGGTTACCGCGGCGCCCATTGCAGTGAACTGCTCCGCCGTTTCCTCTACGCGCGACCATGGCACGTGAGGGTCGGGATCGCCTGAGCTGAGCAGAACCGGAGTGCCGTCCAGCCTGCCCGCATGATGAAGATCAGCGCCCGGTGGTCCGATCAATCCGCCCGTGAATGCCAGAAGTGCTGCGTAGCGGGCCGGTTGCCTCGCAACGAACTCGCAGGCCAGGCATGCGCCCTGCGAGAACCCAGCGATCGCGACGTGCGCGCGCGCGAAACCCAGTACCACGCAGTGTTCAACTAGCCGCGCAACCATATTTAACGCGGAACTGAGCCAAGGCTCGTTGCTGGCAATTGGAGCGAGGAAGGAGTTCGGATACCATGTGTATCCCTCGGCCTGGGGAGCGAACAGGCTCACGCCGGGCAAACGCAGCTCCTCGCCCAGCAGAAGAACATCCCGTGCCGAACCTCCGCGGCCGTGGAGCAGAATGAGCGCTGCGGTGGCGCTTGCAGGCGTCGCACCGATCTGATAAAGAGCGGCGCGCTGATGCGGATCCAGGCGTGAGTCCGAGTGCGCGTTTAGCCTGCGTGCCGGCGCCATCACGGCTCGCTCTTCGCTGCGTACAAAACGATGGGCGGCAGCACGCTTTCGATGAGTTGCCTTTTCGGTTCGTACCAAGGAGGCAGCTTCAGTGATTCTCCCAGGCTCTCTGCCGGCTCATCGGTCAAAAACCCTGGCGGATCGGTAGCGATCTCGAACAGCACTCCGCCTGGCTCGCGAAAATAAATTGAATGAAAATACCTGCGGTCCAGGACTGGCGTGATATCGAGGTCAAGACCTTTCAGTTCTTCGCGCCATGCCAGTTGCGCCGTATCGCTGGGCGCGCGAAAGGCAATGTGGTGGACAGTGCCGGCGCCCATGCGGCCATACATCAGCTGCGGCTGCACCAGCACATCGATGTGCGATCCACGCGCCTGGCTCGCCGAACTGAAGCGGTAGCGGTTTCCCTCGACGCCCGCCTGCCAGAAGCCCATTTTCTCCAGCACCGCGGCCGTCCGCTCGAACCCCGCCTCGCACAGCGTCACGGCGAAGAAACCGCTGATGCTGTGCTCTGGCGGAACATTGCTGGTTCGCGCCGGCTTGGCTTCAGGTCCGCCGATTTGCCCTACGAGCTCAAGCTTCGTGCCGTCGAGGTCGATGAACTTCAGCACCGTGTGCTCGAAGCGCAACTCTTCGCGCTCCACTGGTATTCCCATACCAACTAGCCGGCGTTCCCAGTAATCAAGAGATTCGGCGGGTACGCTGAACGCCGTCGCCGTGGTTTCTCCCACGCCGATGCCGCCCCGGCTCACATGCGGCCACGGGAAGAACGTGAGTATGGTCCCTGGCGATCCGGTGTCATCGCCGAAGTAGAAGTGGTATGTACCGGGATCGTCGAAATTGATGGTGCGCTTCACCAGCCGCAATCCCAGTACCTCCATATAGAAATCCAGGTTCTGCTGCGGCTTGGAGGCGATCGCGGTAACGTGATGCAGACCCACGATCGGTTCGGGCATTATCTTTGTCCTCCCGAAATTTGTTTCATTGCGAGAAGAGCATTGATGTTGGGAACAGAGGAGCCGGGATATCCGCCCGGCGACTTCGGCAAGCTGTCTGGTAGTCAGCCTGCCCCTGTGCCAGCAGCGTGGGGTTCCTGAAACGGCTCCAGCTGTGGCGTCAAGAGTCATGATGCGCTTACCTGGAGGAAGAGTGCAACAAAGTCCGGAAGAGTCATTCTCCGTTTCGATTGACTGCCTTTATTTCTTTTCCTGCATCATGTGACTGATCGCTTTGATCGATCTCCAGCGTTCAGGATCATAAGCCACGCGACCACCGCACTTGCCAGAGACAGGCCGGCGCAAATCAGCATGACGATTCTGAATCCGAATATAAATCCCTGGTGAATCAAGTCTTGCAGGGCGACTCTGGAAGATGCATCCAGGCTGGCAGGCGGCTGCAGACCGGCGAGTTTTGTTTCTTGTGCGTGAATTTCCTTGAGCACTTCCGATGACAGAGAAAGACGATTCAGCGTGCGATCCAGCCGGGCGCGAAAAGCGAGAACCATTACGATTCCGAGCACCGCAATCCCAAGCACGCCGGCGACGCGTGCGACCGCGTTGTTGATTCCGGACGCCGTGCCGACGCGATCCTGCTCGACTGAGTTCATCACGTCCGTCGTCAGCGGCGCCACTGTAATCGCCATTCCAAGCCCCAGGATTGTGATCGCAGGGAAGACTGTCTTCCAGTAGCCGGCGCCGGCAGAAGGCACGGCAAAGAGTACAAAGCCAAACGCCACAACGAGAGAACCGACGACCAGGGGTTTTCCCGGGCCATAGCGTGCAACAAGTCCTCCTGACCACTGCGACAGAAGAAACATGAGGAGGATGAAGGGCAGGACGGCCGCGCCGGCGCCGGTTGCGGAATATCCTTGAACCTGAATCAGCTCCAAGGGAAGCAGGAAGAAAAACACGCCAACGGTTGCGTAGAGGAACAGGGTAAGCAGGTTGGCGCCGCTAAAATTTCTGTTCCTGAAGAGAGCAAGAGGAACCATTGGGAACGAAATGCTGACTTCGACCGCGACAAAGCCGAACAGACAGCCAATGGCCGTGACCAGACTGCCGATGACAATTGGATTCTTAAAGCCGAGACTACTCGACTCGAGGAAACCGAATACCAGGCCGCCCAACCCCAGCGTTGCCAGCAGCGCTCCTGCCCAGTCAACGCGAGGTACGATTGCCCCACGGCTCTCGGGAATGCGCCAAACCGAAATCGCGATCACCGCGGCGGCCAGCGGAAGATTGATGAGAAACACCCAGCGCCAGGAAGCGTGCTCAACGAGCCATCCGCCCAGAACAGGACCTACCGCAGTCGTGATTGCAGTCCATCCCGACCATGTGCCGATGGCCTTCCCGCGATGCTTCTCGTCGAATGATGTGCTGATAATGGCGAGACTGCCGGGCACCAGAAACGCGGCGCCGACGCCCTGGACGCTCCGTGCGGCGATCAGAGTTTGAATACTCGGCGCAACTGCACACGCTGCAGAGGCGATAGCGAACAGAATCGTGCCCATTACGAAGATGAAGCGTCGTCCCAGCACGTCACCGAGTGTGCCGCCAACCAGGATCAATGCCCCAAGAAACAGGCCATACGACTCCACAATCCACTGGACGCCGACCAAAGTGGCGTGGAGGTTTTTCTGCAGAGCAGGCAGAGCGACATTGATCGCCGTGCTGTCAATGAAGGCCATGCTGGAGGCTAGGATGGTTGCTGTGAGGATCCATGGCCTCGCCTCTTCTTCGCACGAAACTTGAGCCGGCGTTGATTGGCTGATCGTCTCACAGGGCGTTCTCATCCTCATTAGGATGTGGCTCCAGCCATTTGGGCTCGTGAAAAATCAGGGCTCGAGAAAGATGGGCGATCATTAAGCGCTTCCCACGTGGTCTCGATTCCCTGGTTCAGCGCGGGAATCTGGTTTGCGCAAGATCGATCACTTCATCGCTGAGCAGAACGCATCAAGCATGGGGCAAGTCGTTTCGTCTTCGAATAACAGCTTTTGACCAGACACTATACCGCACAGGCCCTGAAGCAGCGGTGACAATCTCACTCGGCAAAACAGGAGTATCATGGTGGAATTGGTTGAGCAAATGTAGACCTTGCTCCCGATCCCTACCCTTGGTTCAAAGTTTGCAATCCCGAAATCTTCGGGCAGACTCCACCGGGATGTTCATCTCGAACAAGGAGGCAGACTATGAAAATTCTGATGGTGCTTACCTCACACGATCAACTCGGCAACACAGGTCGCAGAACAGGCTTTTGGCTGGAGGAGTTTGCGGCCCCGCATTTCGTTTTCAAAGATGCTGGCGTCGATCTAACGCTCGCTTCTCCCAAAGGCGGGCAGCCGCCGATCGATCCCAAGAGCGATCTGCCGGAAAATCAAACCCCCGCGATGACTCGCTTTAAGCAGGACGCAGCAGCGCAAAAAGCTCTTGCCAGCACGGTCAAGCTTCAAGACGTAAAGGCAGAAGACTTCGACACCGTGTTCTATCCAGGCGGACACGGGCCCATGTGGGATCTTGCGGAGAGCCCTGTGTCCATCGCTCTTCTCGAATCGTTCTACAACTCCGGCAAACCGATCGCTTTGGTCTGTCATTCGCCTGGAGTGCTTCGTCATGTTAAATACAAAGGCGCTCCGCTTGTAAAAGGAAAGCATGTAGCTGGTTTTACCAACGGCGAGGAAGAACAGGTACAGCTCACCAAGGTAGTGCCATTCCTCGTTGAGGATGAACTACTGCGGCTAGGCGCCGTCTTCGAAAAAATGGCGAACTGGCAGCCGTTTTCCGTCACGGATGGCCGCCTCATAACTGGCCAGAATCCCGCATCATCGACGGTGACGGCTCAGGCACTTCTAAAACTCGTTGCTGCAAAAAAGGCGGCTTAGAGTTCACACGGATTCAGGACGGAGTAACCTCCGTTCATCAGTTGTGCCGGTCAGGGTAGTTGATGCCGCAACGTTGGCTGCACATACGACTTGCACCGACAACGGCTGGGTCATTTCAGGCAGCGAGCAACAACAGGAGCCATGCATGGAAGACAAAAAGAAGACGGTCATTGTTACCGGCGCCTCACAAGGCATCGGAGCCGCGATTGTCCATGCCTTTCTGGACCGCGGCTATAACGTCGTTGCAACCTCACGCAGTTTTTCTAAATCCGGTTTTGCGTTGTCGCCTAATCTAGCCGCGGTCGATGGAGACATCGGCGAGCGGGCGACTGCCGAAAAGGTCATGCAGACTGCACTCAGCAAGTTTGGATCAGTCGACCACGTCGTCAACAATGCGGGCATTTTCAAAAGCAAGCCATTCACGGAATATACCGCAGACGACTTTCGCGCCTTCGTTCACACGAATCTGCAAGGGTTCGTCTTCATCACCCAGTTGGGGGTTAAGCAAATGCTGTCACAAGGCGCTGGTGGCAGCGTAACCACTATCACAGCAGCCCTGGCCGACAACCCCATGGCAGACGATCCTGCGTCGATCGCGATGATCACCAAAGGCGGGTTGAACGCCGTAACCATAAATCTGGCGATGGAATACGCGAAAAGGAACATACGCTTCAACGCGGTTGCTCCCGGTGTTGTCGATACGCCTCTTCATCACGGCAACCCAAAAGATTCGATGGCGTCCCGCTCGCCCATGGGCGTAGTTGCGGAGCCGAAAGATATCGCGGACGCTGTTATTTATCTTGCAGAAGCTCGTTACGTTACCGGGGAGGTGCTGTACGTGGACGGTGGTGCGCACGTGGGCCGGTGGTAGTTGCGAAAGCTCCACAGCCGGCGAGCGCCGAACGCAGGCTGCAGGAGCTTGGCATTCAGCTCATATCTCCTCCCACGCCGTTTGGCACCTACGCCGAGGCCGTCCAGACAGGCAACCTGCTCTTCTTGAGCGGAATGCTCCCGGTTGTCGAGCACAAGCCGAAGTACGTAGGCCGCGTTGGCAAAGAGCTCGATGTAGAGGCGGCGCGGGATGCCGCCTACACAGCCGCTCTTGGCGTCCTCGCTGCGGCGAGGAAGCATCTCGGTTCGCTCGATCGAGTGACTCGCTTTGTTCGACTCGGAGTATTCATTGCAACAGCCGGAGATGAGGTCATCGATCAACCTCGAATCGGGGATGCTGTCTCTGATCTGTTTCGAGATATTTTCGGTATCGAGAAAACATCGGTTCGTACAATCGTCGGCGTCGCCAGCCTCCCGCTCGGCGTCCCCGTAGAACTCGAAGTCATCTTCGAAGTCGCATGACCCATCGGAAAGCGTGGTTCGTACGCATCGGCGCGACTCTTGTCAAAAAATCCTGGCTTGTGGATTTGCTTTTCTGCACGAGCGAAGCCCGAGCAAAGCCGGCAATTCCGCAATTTTATCTCTACGATGTGAGGCGATTGAATCCACATGCTGTCACTTCCATCAGATGACAATGACGCCGTGTGAGCGTATAAGTGGTTCGTTGCCGGCAAATCCTCACGACGAGGAGGTGCGATTCCATGCAAACGCTCATCGCTGTTTTACAGCAAGCGAGTCAGCGCGGCGTAGCAATTGGCCATTTCAACGTCTCTGATCTCGTTCTCTTGAAAGCCGTCTTTACCGCCGCGCAGCATCTGAATGTGCCGGTGATTATCGGCGCGTCCGAGGGCGAACGGGCCTTTATGGGCGTCAACCAGATCGCAGCTCTGGTGCGGAGCCTGCGTGATGAGTATGGGTTCCCGATCTTTCTTAATGCGGACCACACGCATTCACTCGCTGGCGGAATTGAGGTGGCACGGGCCAAATTCGACTCGATTGTCTTCGATCTCTCTGCGTTGCCGTTCGAAGAGAATATCCGCAAGACGAAAGAAGCTGTGACGGCGCTTAAAGCAATCCATCCTTCCATGCTGGTGGAGGGAGAGATCGGCGACATTGGCAGTGGATCGGAAATTCACGAGGTCATGCCTGACCCTTCGAAGAAAGGCCTTACCACGCCCGAACAGGCAAAGCAATTTGTAGCCGAAACCGGCATCGACATTCTCGCCCCTGCAGTTGGAAACATGCACGGCATGTCCAGAAGCATGGTTCAGGGGCAAACAAAGCAGCACCTGGATATTGAACGAATCGCCGCCATCAAGAAAGCGACTGGAGTACCGTTGACTTTGCATGGCGGATCGGGGACAGACGACGATGACTTTCGCAGGGCCATTGCTGCGGGCATCACCGAGGTCCATATCAACACAGAGTTGCGGGTGGCATGGAGACGCAGCCTGGAAAGCAGCCTGGCTGCGAAACCAGCAGAGATCGTTCCTTATAAGATTCTGCCTCCTGTCGTCGAATCAGTAAAGGAAGTGGTCATGTCGCGATTGAGGCTTTTCAGCAATCCGGGCTTAGGCGCTCAAGCGCAAGGATCAAAAACGTAATGAGGTTTGCCGGAGACCATCGCCACCGGTTTCCCCTGCGCAGGTTTTCGGCCAACCTCAGACATGAATTAGGCCGCGCGCAAAGGCGTCAGCTTGACCCCACCGGCCAGGGATACCTAACAGCTCGATCCATTCGATTTGTTTAGGAACAGCTGGATCGACCAGCAGTCGATTGCCGACCGGCTCCAAACCTAAGAGCGTGCGCAGAAATAGCAACGGAGCGCCTGAGGACCATGCTTGCGGGCTGCATGCTGTTGGATATTCGACGGGAAAGTT
>JASIJW010000148.1:0-13620 GCA_030050035.1 Acidobacteriaceae bacterium
GTCTAAGTTCTCTGGATGGCTGATTTCTGTGTGCGCGGCCTGACGCCTCCTGCTCGCGGCGCACCGGGCAGCCGCACGACTCGCGAATGTGAAATGTGGTCGATAACACGACGTTCTGTGGCGAAAGCGGCGTCTTGCTCGCCATCCTGGCAAAGAGCAGTTCAGCCGCTCTTCGGCCCAGTTCGGCTGCGGGTTGCTGTACAACAGTCAGGCTTGGCGTTAAGATCTCCGCCAGCTGGAAATCATCGAAAGAGATGAGGGCGATATCTATACCGACACGGATCCCAAGCTGGCAGAGGATGTCCAGCACGACCATTGTCGTGATTCCGTTCAGAGTTAGGATGGCTTGAATCCGGTTGCGGCTTTGCTTCAGCAGGCTGCGGATCGCGTCCGGATCCAGTTCGCTTTCGTTCTCCACCAGATACGTATCTTGCGCCAAGCCCGCGCGCTTCATCACGCTCACGTAGCCGGCGATTCGCTCGGAGCCTGTGTAGAGATGTGGTCTTGCGCCAACCGCCAGAATGCGCCGGTAGCCATGGGAGAGCAGATGCTCAGTGGCCTCCCGCACGGCCTCGCGGTTGGTCACTGTAACGCTGTCGATGTCGGTATTACTGAACGGACGGTCGAATGTAACCACCGGAATATTGGCAGAAACAGAGGGTTCCACTGTATTTTGCCGCCCGTCGGCGGGAGCAATGATCAATCCGTCAACCTGGCGGCGAACGAGCGTCTCCAGTACTTCTCTCTCGACTGCTTCGTTGCCTCCGGAACTTGTAATGACAACGACATGGCCGTTCTTCCTGGCTACCTCCTGCACCGCCTGTACGGCCGACGCATTGAATGGGTCCGCCAAATTGGGGACTACCACCCCGATCGCCGCCGACTTACCGCCCTTCAGGCTACGCGCAAGCTCGTTCGGTCGATAGCCGATCCGGAACATCACGGAGCGCACGCGCCTGGCCGTAGCCGAAGCCAGCCCCGGCGCACCGTTCAATACCCGCGAGGCGGTCTTCAGCGAGACATTCGCTTCTCGCGCCACGTCGACCAACGTCGGATTGTTAGTCTTCCGCATATTCGATTCATCGTCCGATACGGCAAACGGCCAGGAAACCCCGCTTGCGCCGTTGTCGGCGATGCTCTTTCCGGTTTTCGACCACGACGCGGTCCTGCGCTGCATCCTCAATAAAATGGACCCCGAATAGACAACGCTGTTAGGGACACAGCAGCCATTGCGTGCTCTAAACCAGTAACGTTTGTATGCTGTAAACCAGTCACTGTCAACTGTTTCCTGACGGGCGCTCAATTTCTCATTGACAATGAAATATCAACAGTGGTAGCTTCCCGGGCGTTGCTGACGACACCGTTGTCTATTTCCCGAAAAAGAAATCACAACCCGAAGTTATTTCCGAACTAACTCGATTTGACGGGGTTGTTTTTCTGCGCATTACCGGCGTGTGATCGTATGGCGCCGTTGCCATGTCGAAAGGAAAACCGGATCGGTAATTCAGGGCGATTGCAACCGAAGGAAAATGATCATCTCGGCCCACACGAAGACGTCGGATACAACAACACACTTGAGGAGGCTATAGCTATGCCAAAGAGAATGTCAGTTTTTGTCCTGCTCCTGTGTCTGGCAGGATTCATTTGGGAACGGCCCGCTGCCCGGGCACAGGCGGTAACCGCCACTCTGGTAGGAACGGTTACCGATAACACCGGCGCCATTGTTCCTGGCGCCACCGTAACCATTGTCGAGACTGCCACGGCCATCACCCGCTCCGGCACGTCCAACGGAAGCGGCAACTATACATTTCCCAATCTCACACCCGGCTACTACTCGGTCACGGTTACTGCTCCGCACTTTAAGAAAGAATCCCGGCCCGGTGTCGATGTGGCTGTGAATACCACCACCCGCGTCGATATTTCCCTTCAGCCGGGCAGCGTGACAGAGACCGTGACGGTGACCGGCGCACCTCCGATTATGCAAACGGACCGCGCCGACGTCAGCGCGAATCTCGAATCCGAAACCCTGGCGACCATGCCGATCTCGGTGAACCAGAATTTCCAATCCCTCCTTGAACTGGTTCCTGGGGTTGGCCCCGCTGCTTTTGAGCACTCGCAGTTCTTCAACGCCGCAAGTTCGATCGAAACTGAGGTCGATGGCCAGCCGCTCCTGGGCAACAACTTCCAGATCGAAGGCATCGACGACAATGAACGTACCGGGCTGCTGCAAACTCTCATCCCGCCCGCACAGGCGATCGAAACCGTCGACGTGGCCACCGCCGATTATGAAGCAGAGTTGGGCCGCGCCATCGGTACGGTCAGCAACGTCATCATCAAGTCCGGCACCAATCAGTTTCACGGTTTGGTCAGCGAATACGTACAAAACAGCGCAGTAGACGCACGTTCCTACTTTGCTACCTCAGTAGGTCACCTCGCCTATAACTACTTCGGCGGAGCGATTGGCGGTCCCATCAAGAAAGACAAACTCTTCTTTTTTGGCGACTTCTTCCGCTCTCCCGATCACGAAGCGAACACCAACATCCTCAGCATCCCCGGGCCAAACTGGTATACCTGCAATGGATCCGGCAATATCGACCTGAGCGGCGCGCTTACCAGCAGCGGGAAGGGACAAATCTACGATCCGACGACGGGAAATCCTTCCACCGGCGCGGGACGGACTGCCCTTGCCAACAACCAGATTCCGTGCTCCGAGGTGAACCCAGTGTCGCTTGCGCTGATGAAACTGTTGCCGGCGCCCAACAACAATCTTTCGACGGTTTATACGACGGCGAGCAACGATTACATCATCAATCTTCCGTATCAAAAAACCGCCAACAAGTACGATGCCAAGATCGACTATCAACTCACCGGCAAGGATCACCTGAGCTATCGTTACGACGCGCAGGACATCGCGATTTTCCAAGCGCCGGCATTCGGGGCGGAAGGGGGCGGCCCCGCTCAAGGCAACTTTGAGGGAACCGGAACGCAAAACACATACAGCACCGGCCTCAACTACGACAGGGCATTTTCGAGTACGTTATTGACCGAGGTTCGCATCGGCGCGGCGCACTATGGCAATAGCGCCCTCCCCAGCGACTATGGTTCAGACGACGCCACGAAGATCGGAGTTCCCGGTGTCAACATTTCCCAATTTACCAGCGGCCAGGTCGGCATTGCCGCCGGCGATTTCAGCAGTCCTCTGATCGGCTACTCCGCGTCCCTTCCATGGGTCCGCGTTGAAACCAATATCGATGGGGTGAACAACTGGACGAAGATCATCCACAACCACACCATCAAATTCGGCGTAGACGTACGGCGCATTCACGACGATCTGCTGCAGGACCAGACTTTCAGTCCGCGCGGCCTCATCACTTTTTCCGAAGACAACACCTCGGAGCCGGGCGCCACCACGGCTACCAATCTCGCAAACGAGATGGCCAGCCTTCTTTTCGACCAACCTTCCCAGGTCGGCCGCGATACCAACACCGTTATGCCGGAATACCGGCAGTGGTGGTTGTTTGCCTTTGGCTCCGATAAATGGCAGGTTTCACCCAAACTGACGCTCGATCTGGGCCTGCGCTGGGAGTTCTATCCTCCGGCCACTCCCGGATCCCCTCAGGGATTCTCCAATTACAACCCGACCAATAACACACTCGTGATTGCCGGTGCGGGTAACAACCCAAACAACCTGGGAATGCAAACCGTGTACAAGTACTTCGCTCCGCGCGTTGGCTTCGCTTATCGCGTCAGCCAAAAGACCGTGGTTCGCGGCGGTTTCGGCATCAGCTACATGCCGTTCGAGGATAATACCTACGCGTACAACTTTCCCATTCGCGGCAATAACGCTTACCAGCAGCTCAACTCCTACACTCCGGCCCTGCTAAGTAACGGATCTCCGTCAACCTTCCAAGCCGGATTCCCGGCGCCTGTTGCGGCTACGATTCCCAGCAACGGCATCATTGCTGCCAACACACCGACACTGACCAGCCAGGTGGAATACTATGTCCCGCTGAACTACCACAATCCGTATGTGGATTCGTGGAATTTGACCATCCAGCAGGACCTGCCGGCGCAGTTCAACATGCAGATAGGCTATGTGGCCAATCACGGTACGCGCATCGGCTCTATCCAGAACGTCAACCTAGCTCCCGCACTGAACGAGGGAGCGGCCGGCTATCCGTTCAATGTCCTATATGGGAAAACCGCGACAGTGTACCAGGACCTTATAGGTAATTCGTCGAATTATCAGTCGTTACAGACCGAATTGAACCGTCACATCGGCGGCAACCTGTACGTGACGACATCGTTTACCTGGGGCAAAGGCCTGGGGTACCAAACCAGCGACGACGGCGCTCTTTACTTCTGGCTTGATCAGCGTCACAACTATGCACCGAACGACTTTGATCACGCGAAGAACTTCGAGGAGAGCGTGGTCTATCGGTTGCCCTTCGGGCCGGGCCGGCGTTGGCTCAACTCCGGTGCCGCGGGTTCAATCCTCGGCGGATGGCAGCTATCAGGCCTCGTGTCCGCATACTCCGGCTTGCCCATGGACATCACCGCCAACGGTGGCAACATCAACACGTCGGGCGAAACGCAGATGGCAAATCTGAGTGGCGGCTACCGTGTGCTCCACGGCATCGGCGCAGGGCATAACTGGTTCGATCCGAGCGTCTTCTCGCAACCGACCGGTTGTTCTGGTGCCGTGGGGACCCCGTGCTCCCTGGTGTACGGAACCAGTATCGGGAACGTCTCACGCAATGAGTTCCGCGGTCCCGGCTACATCCAGGACAACGCTTCGCTGTTTAAGGACTTTGTCCTGCACGAAAATTGGGTACTGGACGCCCGCCTCGACGCGTATCAGCTCACAAACTCTCCACAGTTCTCCAACCCATCAACCTCGATCACCAGCGGCACCTTCGGACAGATCACCAGCACGTTAGGAAGCGGTACTGGGATCAACGGCGTCGGCGGCGGCCGCACACTGCAGCTTTCCGCCACCGTCCGCTTTTGATTCTAAACAGGGGCGAGCGGGCGATTTCGCGAGAGGACTTTAAATAAACATTTGTTGGGTCAAGTAAAGAAGCCGTCCGTGAGCGGGTGGATCAGCCGAAGGCTGGCCACCCCGCACCGCAGGAACAGCTCAAGGTATCTTTCGAAAGTAGCCGCAGACATTTAGCTGAGTTTTTCAAAGGAAAAGATTCATGACGCAAATTACGCGACGGAGTTTTGTTGTGGGAGCGGCGGCGGCCGGAACTGCGCTGCCGATGGTTGGCTGGGCTGCGCGCCTGCAATCGCCCTTTAGAGTTTCAGTCATCAACGACGAGATTTCGCCGGATTTCGATCACGCCTGCTCGGTGGCCGCAAACGACTTCGGATTGAGCTGGATCGAGCTGCGCTCGATGTGGCACAAGAACGTGACCGATTTGAGCGGCGATCAGATTGCCGAATCAAAGAAGATTCTGTCCAAGCACAACCTGCGGGTTACCGACATCGCCAGTCCGCTGTTCAAGGTGAACTGGCCAGGCGCGCCGAAGTCCGTTTACGGCGGCAACGGCGATAATTTTGGCGCGCATGACACCTTTAAGCAGCAAGACGAAATTCTGGAACGGTGCATCGCACTGGCGAAGGAGTTCGGAACCGGGAAGGTTCGCTGCTTCGATTTCTGGCGGATCGACGACGTGGCACCGTACCGGCAAGCAATCGACGAGAAGCTGCGGGCGGCCGCAGAGACCTGCAGTAAGCACGGCATCCTGCTGTTGGTGGAGAACGAATTCGAATGTAACACCGCGACCGCCCGCGAAGCGGCGCGGTTGCTGAACGCCGTGAAGACGCCGCATCTGGCGCTGAACTGGGATGCCGGCAACGCGGTGATGCGCGGAGAGCTCGATGCTTTTCCCACGGGATGGGATTTGTTACCCAAAGATCGCATTCATCACTGCCACTGCAAGAACGCCATAAAGACCGATCAGGGAAAGATTGTGTGGGCGCCGGTGGACCAAGGCTACATTGATTGGACGGCGCAGTTTCGCGCGCTAAAGAAGATCGGCTATCACGAGGCGGTGAGCCTGGAAACGCACTGGCGCGGCGGCGGAACGGCGGAACAATCCACGCGCATCAGTTGGGCGGGCATGGAGAAAGATTTAAGAGCGGCGGGCGCGCTCGAAGCTTAACGCGGCTGCATTCCATTGCAATTTGCGGCGTCTCAGGCGCTGGCGGAGAACCTGAACGCAATCAAAGCAGTTGGTATCGAGTGGAGAAAACAATGGTGACACGGCGTGAATTTCTCGACACGCTCGCGGTGGGAGCAGCGGGCCTGGCGGTTGGATCGACGGCAAAGAGCTACGCGCAGATTATGGGCTCAAACGACCGCCTCAATTTTGCGGTAATCGGTTTGCATGGGCGCGGGTATGCACATCTCTCGTCGCTGAAGGCAAATGAGGCTACAGCGCGTATTGCGGCCGTATGCGATGTGGATAGTAATAGCCTTGCCAAGTTTGCCGCGGCGGCCGAGCACGAGTTGGGCTATGCGCCCAGGGCCGAAAAGGATTTTCGCAACGTGCTGGCGATGAAGGAAGTGGACGCGATCACCATCGCCACCCCCGACCACTGGCACACGCCGATGGCGATACTGGGGCTGCAGGCGGGCAAGAATGTGTATGTCGAGAAACCGTGCAGTCACAATCCTGCTGAGGGCGCAATGTTGATCGCGGCGCGCAACAAGTACGGAAAACTGGTGCAGATGGGAACGCAGCGGCGGTCTTCGCCGCTCTTCATCGAGATTATGGATAAGATTCACAACGGACTCATCGGTCGCGCCTACTACGCCAAGGCCTGGTACAGCAATACCCGCAAGTCGATTGGAGTGGGCACGGAGGTTCCGGTTCCGGCGCAACTTGATTGGGATCTGTGGCAGGGACCAGCGCCGCGCCGGGCGTACACCAGCAACATTCAGCCTTACAACTGGCACTGGTTCTGGATTTACGGCACCGGGGAAGCGCTGAACAATGGCACGCACGAGGTGGATGTTTGCCGCTGGGCGCTGGACGCCGATTATCCCCGCAGCGTGACATCGTCGGGCGGAAGATACCAGTTCAAAGATGATTGGCAATTCTACGACACGCTGGTAACGAGCTTCGAATACGGCGACAAGCTGATTTCTTGGGAAGGCAAGTGCTGCCAGGGGATGAAACTCTACGGACGCGATCGCGGCTCGGTGATCATGGGCACCACAGGCTCGGTGCTGGTGGACAGCGATGGCTACGAGGTTTACGACTGGAAGGGCAAGAAGACGGACGAGTTCAAGACCGGTAAAGAGGCCTCGTCGTCCGATCTTGTGGGGCGCGATTCCATGACCGACGCGCATTTTGCCAACTTCATCGCCGGCATTCGCAACGGGGCAAAGCTGAATCAGCCCATCGAGGTGGGCAATGTGGCAGTGACCATGCTGCAACTTTCGAATATCGCCTGGAAGGTCAATCGCGAGCTGCGGCTCGACACGACCGATGGAAAAATCCAGGGCGACGCGGAGGCGATGAAGATGTGGGGCCGCGATTACCAGCCGGGGTGGGCGCCGTGCGTTTAAACAATGGAAGGAAGAAACAGGATGAGAAACTTGATCTCTCGCCGCAGGCTTCTTCAATCCAGCGCTCTGGCTGCGGCTGGAGCCGTTGCGCACCCTCCGCGCATTTTGACCGAAGCTGTTCCTGAAACAGGCAAGGCTTGTCCCATTCGCCTCGGCTTGGCAAGCTACACCTTCCGCAACTTTACGCGCGCTCAGTTGATAGGCTGCATGAATCAACTTCGACGATCCCGTGCCGGGAGTCATCTCGAGCTACTCGTACATGCGCGGGATGCTGACGGGGATGGGGTGTCTGTGTCGCGCGTGAGCGCAGAAAAGTCGCAGGCATTTAGACGTGGCCGCTCATGAAAATCTTGCGCTTTTGCCGCCCGGCTGCAGGCCGAAAATAATCGTTTAAAATAGACCTTCTGTGCCCAAACCCCGAGCCAAGCCGCTCGTGCAACCGCATAAGCCACCTGCTCTTTCTGGCTCCCGACTCAATCTGCTGATTTATCTGGCGCTGCTCCTGGTGACATTCGCGGTCTACGCCCAGGTGCGCCACTTCGATTTCGTCAACTACGACGATCCCGATTACACCACCGGCAACGTGCATGTGCGACAGGGGCTGACGGCAGAGGGTTTGAAGTGGGCGCTGACCTCGCGCGACGCCGCCAATTGGTTCCCGGTGACCTGGGTTTCGCACATGCTGGACTTTCAGCTCTTTGGCGCGGAGAGCGGCTTGCATCATCTGCACAACGTTCTGCTGCACGCGCTGGCTGCTATCCTGTTGTACTTTTTTCTCCGGCGTACGACGGGTGCGCGCTGGCGCGGCGCGGTAGTGGCATTTCTCTTTGCATTGCATCCACTGCATGTGGAATCTGTAGCCTGGGTGGCCGAACGCAAAGACGTACTGAGCGCCTGCTTCTGGTTCCTCACTTTATGTGCCTACGTTCGATATACCGAGCACCCAGACTTGGGCCGATATCTGACGGTCGCCCTGAGCTTGTGCCTTGGCCTGATGGCCAAGCCCATGGTGGTCACGCTGCCACTTGTGCTGTTGCTGCTAGACTACTGGCCTCTCGCACGCCTGCGGCAGCGCGGCCGCAAAGCCTTCTGGGAGAAACTCCCATTGCTCGGGCTTTCAGCCGCCGCTGCCATCATCACCTGGCTGGTGCAGAAACACGCCGGCGCAGTGAAAGCTGTACCGCTTGGAACCCGCCTGGCGAACGCGACGCTTTCCTGCGCAATCTACATCGAGAAAACATTCTGGCCGTCGCGGCTGGCTGTTTTCTATCCTTATCCGCGGGCCTTCGCTGTTTTCCCGCTGCTCGCTGCGGGGCTTTTCTTGGCCGCGATCACAACCGGTGCGATTATGCTGCGTCGCCGTGCGCCGTATCTCCTGGTAGGTTGGGGCTGGTTCGTGATCACGCTCGTCCCGGTGATCGGCCTGGTACAGGTAGGTGGCCAGGCCCGCGCCGACCGCTACATGTACATTCCCATGGTGGGCCTGCTGATCATGCTGGTCTGGGGTGCAGCGGAGCTCCTGGAAAGGTGGCGGGCGAGGATGCTGGCGGCACCCGTGGCTGCAGTAGCTTGCGTAGCCTGCGCCGTGTTGAGCTGGATCCAGGTGGGGTATTGGCGCAACAGCGAGACGCTGTTCCGGCATGCGCTCGCAGTCACAAGCGACAACTCCGTAGCCAATCACAACCTGGGCAATTACCTCATGGCCTCGACAGGGCGATTGTCTGAAGCAATTCCGTATCTCGAAACCGCCGTGCGCCTTAATCCTGACTCACCACCCGCGCACACCGACCTGGGCAGCGCGCTGGCCAAGAGCGGCCGGCTGCCCGAAGCTATCGCGCAATTCGAGGATGCGATCGAACTGGCTCCGGATGCGCCCATTCCCCACAATAACCTAGGCAGTGCGCTCACGCAGGCCGGACGCGCGGCCGAAGCGATCTCCGAGTTTGAGACGGCCCTTCGCCTCGACCCTGATTGCGACGAAGCTCGCCGCAACCTGGCCGTGGCCGAGGCTGGCGGGGCGGGCGAAACTCACTTGAGCCGCGGTATCGTGCAGCTCAGGGCGGGCGACGCCTCCGGCGCTATCGCTGAATTGGAGTCTGCCTTGCGCAGCGACCCCAACAATGCTGAGGCCGAAAACGACCTAGGCGTCGCGCTCTCAAAATTCCTTGAACGCCAGCAGGAGTCCATTGCCCACTTTGAAGCTGCCGTTCGCTTGAAGCCGGATTTTGCCGATGCACAATACAACCTCGGCATCGCACTCTCCGGCATCCCCGGCCGCCTGCCCGAGGCAATCCGTCACCTCGAAGCAGCCGACCGCCTGAGGCCGGACCCCGAACTGGAGCAAGCGATCGCGCAACTGCAAGCCGGGTGGCGGTGAGTAAACGGTGGGGCGACTTCAGAGGCATGGGCATCGCGGTCCCCGGCTACCTAGCTCATGTTTCTCCTTAAGCGGCAGTTGGTTGGTACCATCTGTAATCTCCTGGAAATGTGTATATCGGGAAGTCGTAGACAGGTTGGAGTGTCCCACCCATTTAGATCACTAGGAACGCCCGTCGCTTGGAGCGCTGACACGCGGCCAGGTCGGAACGCATGGCTGTATGACAAGTCTGACGTGCATCGAATGATGATCCGGGATAGCCCAGTCTGAACGAGGTACGTTCAATACGTTAGAGAGTCGCCGCAGGGACGCGCACTGGAAATGAACACTTCAAGCATCTCCTTGATTGCAAATAGGATTCTGAGTGTAGCACCAATATGAATCTTGCCCCGGCGATCCAAACCTTGCAATTTGGCCTGAGAACTGTCGGCAACCAGAAGCACATCGCCACGCCCGTCAATGCCCTGTGGCGTTGAAGGAGATGAGCGCAGCGGTTGAGCCGTAACAAAAAACATAATTCCGAGGTCAGACTAAAGGTTTACCAGATCGTCATTAAAGAGTTGCCAGTAATTCGCCAAGAACCTCAATTCTGGCTCCGATCCGCGAACGTTTGGACATTGGAGTTTTACGAAATGCCAGATTGCGGCTCTACGAGGATGATCTGTGTCAGTCGACGCAACGCTTGCCACATCAGAACCATATTCTGAGGACCGGACCAAATTGGTTCAATTGCTCGTTCGGTTTTTTGCCGGTGTTGTTCTGGTGTTCGTAGTACGGAACAAAGTCGAAGTGTCTGCCAAGAGGCAGCAAGCACCCCGCGAAGATGGAGACAGTGCTCCATTTCTCATATTCGCTCGTGTACCAGAACTCAGCGCTCACGTATGGCGAAAGAGTGTAGTTTTGATGCTTGAACGGCCGTTCCACTGTGATGCGGTTGCGATAATGCCAGCTGAGATCTCCGTTTTGCCAATCGAGGTCGGCGCGGTTCTTGTCGGAGATCATGAACCGCCCCTTCGTGCCGACATTGATCGTGATATACGGCTCAAATCGGTTTGTCGAAGGTGCGTTGGGATAAGGAAGGTATCGGTATCCGAGGGAGAAAAGCAGCAGTTTCGTCTTCGAGTCATCTTTGTCGAACGCCATGGTGTCGATTAATCTGCTAAGTCTCTTCAGATAAATCTCCACGCTGGCCCGATTTCAGCGGTTACTGGAAGACCGCCTTCCCGCGTCTCCTTCGCCTGGAAGTAGACACGCACATCCGAATTTAACCTATAGTAAACATCAATCTCGGGTAGCAGTTCATTGGTCTGCGCAGCAGATAAAGTTGGTGGCGACGCCACCACTGCAATCAGCGCCAGGCATAGTTTGGATATAGATAGACGGCATCGAAGCGCTCGTCGGATGTAACCAAATTCCTGATTCACACCAAGCCACGTCACCATATCCGGCACTTGGGAAAAACTGTCAAATGTGACAGTTCATCTTGCACCGCACGCGACGCATAGCAAAAACGTTTCCAGAGTCAAGGATGCCGGCCAGCCGCGCATACGTCGTTGTGCGTAAGGTGGGAAGTACCTGCGGTTTCCGTTACTGCAAGAACTGACAGTTCCTTGACAAAAGTGCAAATGCTATTTCTGACCTGAAGGGCGAATTTTGACCTTTCGGGAGAACGGCAAAGCATGACTTCCAAGATCGAAGATTACGGGCTGATAGGGAATACATACACCTGCGCACTGGTATCTCGCAGCGGGTCCATTGACTGGCTGTGTTCGCCGCGCTTTGACTCAGACGCCTGCTTCACGGCACTGCTGGGCTACGACAAGCATGGCCGATGGGGTCTGCGTCCCACGGTGACGGTTCGCGAGAACCGCCAGCGTTATCGGGGTGACACAATGATCCTAGAAACGGAGCTCGCGTGCGACGGTGGCGTAGTGAGAGTCATCGACTTTATGGCGATGAGCTGCCGATGCGACGTTGTACGGATCATTGAGGGGCTCGAAGGAGAAGTGCCGCTCGAAATGCTTCTCGATATCCGGTTTGGTTACGGCGCGAATGAGCCTTTTATCGAGAAGGTTGGGGACGGAATATGCTTTATGTCTGGGCCAGACGCTTTTATGCTGCGGACGCCCATGGCCGTAGACCAGTCCGATAAGACCGTATCCGCTTACTTTCGGGTGAAGAAGGGCGATCGCATCCCGCTTCAGCTCACTTGGTTTCCCTCGCACGAGGCGCCACCCCAAGCAGATGACTTCCAGCAGGTTTTGGCGTCGACAGAGCAATTCTGGAAAGAGTGGGCAGGACGTTACGCTTACCAAGGCCGCTGGCGCGACGCTGTCCTGCGCTCACTCCTCACGCTTAAAGCCATGACCTACGCGCCAACAGGGGCCGTCGTAGCGGCTCCGACGACTTCCTTGCCCGAGTCGCTCGGCGGAGTCCGCAACTGGGACTATCGCTTTTGCTGGATACGAGACGCAAGCTTGACCCTGGATGCTTTCATGGTCGGCGGTTACATGGACGAAGCCCGAGCGTTTCGCGATTGGGTCGTGCGAACTATTGCGGGAGATCCTGCCGATCTGCAAATTATGTATAACATCTTCGGTGGCCGACGCTTGACAGAGTTTGAACTGGATTGGCTGCCCGGCTATGAAAGCTCGAAGCCGGTGCGCGTCGGCAACGCCGCTTCTGGCCAGTTCCAGCTTGATGTCTATGGGGAGTGCCTTTCGTGCTGGTACATGGCACTCAAGATGGGTCTGCAGACGCGGAATGAAGGCTGGCCTCTGATCAAGGATCTGATTACCTTTATGGAGGATGCCTGGCAGCATCCGGACGACGGTATATGGGAAGTGCGAGGCGGGCGGCGACACTTCACTCATTCGAAGGTCATGGCCTGGGTGTTTTTCGATCGAGCTGCAAAGGGAATCCAGGAATTCGGAATCGGTAAGGATGAAGGCCAGAAGATGCTACCCCGCATCTGTTCGCTGCGGGACAGGATCCACATGGAGGTGTGCGAACGCGGCTACAACCCACGGATTGGTGCGTTCACGCAATCCTATGGCAGCGATGCTCTCGATGCCAGTGTGCTGACGATTCCGCACTTTGGATTCCTCCCGGCTAGCGATCGGCGCATGCAGGGAACAGTCGCGGCAATAGAGAAGCAACTCGTCCGTGATGGCTTTGTGCTTCGTTACGATCCTAAAGAAGGCGCCGACGGTCTTCCCGGGACGGAGGGCGCTTTCTTAGCGTGCACGTTCTGGCTGGCCGATAACTATGCATTTGCGGGCCGCCTCTCCGAGGCAGAGGCATTGTTCGAGCGCTTACTCGCGTTACGCAACCACCTAGGGCTTCTTTCCGAGGAGTATGACTCCGATCGGCGCCGTCAGATCAGCAACTTTCCACAGGCCTTTTCGCACCTCGCCTTGATCATGACCGCGCAAAACATCGAGAAGAACTCGGCCAAGGGTAAGATGGCGGCGTGACCGGGGCTCTCTTTGTGCCGGTCGCTTTCCGTGACGCAATACCACGTTGAGAATCCAATCATGGCTGTGCTCGTTGCGCAGCGGATTCAAGATGACAAGCCTCTCTCGTCTTGCCACTAATGAGCCGAAGTGCAAGAGCCAGGTTGAGTTTCATCTCAAAATCAAATGGAAACCAGGGGTCGGCC
>JASIJW010000149.1:0-22839 GCA_030050035.1 Acidobacteriaceae bacterium
TGACCCTCTGTATACGCTTGTTTACAGCGTCCGCGGCACAGACCTGGCCCGTATACATCGGTTTTCTCCCCTGCATCGGTTTTCTCCCCTGCAATGTCTGGTAATAGAACAAAAGTTACCGGATTGCACCAGAAATAGTGCAATTTTCGCCTATACTGATCCCTTAACCTGACCGCAGTTAAAGGGTTTCGATCACTCCTTGGGCCGAAGAATGGCTGAATTGCAGAAAGTCTCGAGACCCCGCTGCCGGCCGCGTTCGCACTGGCCGCGACCGAGCCGAGCTGCCGATCGCCGTCGTTGCCAGACTCAGCCTCACGCTGGCTATCTGTTCTTCTTCGTCGTGCCCTTTGCCGGGCACCTGGCTGGCTGGCGTGATTTTGTCTCCTGTTGGGCCACGGGGCGCCAGCTCATCCGCGAGTTTGCTGACTCTTTGTAACCGCCTATCTATATGATGAATGCCTACACAAAAAACCCCGAAGGGACCTCAATGGCATCACTCGAAAAAGATGGGAGCGATTTCAGTCTCCTCTTGATGGCCATCGCATGTGTGCTGGCGGCGCTATTCACCATTCTGTATTTGAGTGCGCTGCCTTTCAATCGCGCCGCGGTGGCGAAACGCGATTTCATCACCTACTGGGCAACCGGCCAGCAGCTTGTTCATCATGCCAATCCCTACGACGCCTCTGCATTGAATATCCTGGAGCGCAATGCCGGCTTCACAGGCGGCACACCATATTTCATGCGTAACGTTCCCTGGGGATTGCCGCTGGCCCTGCCCTTGGGCTACTTCAGTGCGCGGTCCTCCGCGCTTCCCTGGTCGCTCCTCATGCTCGGTCTGCTCATCGCCTCGGTGCATATGGTCTCGAGCATGCTTGACCGGCCGGCCGGCGATCTGGGTAGCCAACTGGTCTGGCTCGGCTACTGCTTTCCGCCCGCGCTCGAATGCGTAATCCTCGGCCAGACCTCCATCTTGTTGCTCTTCGGGCTGGTGCTGTTTCTGCGCCTGTATCGCTCCCATCCATTCGCCGCCGGCGCGGCGCTGTGGCTCTGCTCGCTCAAGCCACATCTGTTTCTGCCTTTCGGAGTCGTGCTTCTGGCCTGGCTGGTGGTCTCGCGCAGCTACCGCATCATCGCCGGCGCAGCCACGGCCATGGCGGCAGGCGCGGCGCTCACGACACTTATCGATCCCACCGCTTTTCGCGACTACGCGCATTACATGCGCACCTCGGTCGTCACCCACGAATTCACCGCATGCCTGGGCGACCTGATGCGCGATTCCATCAACCCGGGGTGGGAGTGGCTCGCCTTTGTGCCGGCCGCACTGGGCTGCGCCTGGGCGCTGGCCTGGTTCTGGCCGCGCCGCCATAGCTGGGACTGGCTCGAAGACGGCAGCCTGCTCGTGCTGGTTTCGTTGATCGTGGCGCCTTTTGGATGGGTCTTCGATCAGACGCTGGCCATCCCCGCCATTCTGCTGGCCGCCTCGCGCAATACCTCGCGACTGATGCTCGCGGCTCTGGCAGCGATCTATCTTCTGATCGAATTTGAAGTGAATCGCTTCGATCTGCACTCGAAGGCGTTCCTATGGATCGCGCCGGCGTGGCTGGCATGGTTCGTTCTGGCGCGCATCAAATTGCGCCAACCTGCAGCTGTATCTGCCCAGGTCTGAAGCCCGCATAATTTCGACGCCAATTCTCTAGCGCCTAATCCCTAAGTCCCTTAGTCCGAGTCCCTGGTCGCCATCTCCTGCATTTCCACCACGTCTCCCCGCTCCGTCCGGCTCTCTCGCGCAGCTCCCGCCGGCAGCTCCAGCACGGAGTGTGCCGTGAAGCAAGCCGAAAGCCGCCATGGCCCGACTGCATGCTGCACCTTGCGGACGCGATTGTTTCGGTCGAGATAAACAAGATCGATCGGGAAGCGCATGAAGAAGGTGTGCACCGATTCGCAGGGCACAATCCACAGCCCTCCACCCGGCTCAAGACCCGCGCGGCCTAGCAGTCCTTTGCGCCGCGTCGCACCAGAGCCGGCAACCTCGAGCTTGTCAGACAGTACCGTCTGCCGCGTAAGGTTGTGCGCCGTCATGCGCGCGGGCAAAGCCGGCTGCGCGGGCTTTGCCCGCGGCAGACCGGCCAGCTTTGCTAGGGGGTTCATGCTCCGCAGCATCACTGCTGCGATCCGCCGCCCATCGATGCCCCGGACGAACCACCGGAAGAACCACCATAGCTGCCCGTCACCACCAGCGGCTTCTCCGGCTTCATGCTGTCAATCAGCGACTCCACAGGCATCGTTGCTGGTGGCGAAGCTGGGGTGTTTTCCGCCGTTTTGGCGTCAGGCGTGTGCATCGGTATGTTGGAGTTCGACGTCATGAACGGTGTTGGATACTTGAGCTCCGGCGTAGGCGTTCCTGCCGGCATCGGTGCCACAATCTCCGGCGTCACAATCACGATCAGCTCGGTGTTGTTCTTGGTCCGCACCATCGACTGGAACAGCTTGCCCAGGATCGGAATATCCCCGATGAATGGGATCTTCTCGAACGTCTCGTTTTCGGTGTTGTCCAGCAAACCACCGATCACGAAGCTCTGCCCGTCCTTCAGCTCGACTTCCGTGTTCACTCTGCGCGTGGTTATGCCCGGCACTTCGAAGCCCGAAATAGTCACCTCATTGGTGTAATCGAGCGCGCTCACCTCCGGCGCCACCTGCAGCCGGATCGTACCCTGCGGCGTAATGGTCGGAATAAAGTTCAGCCGGATACCGTACTCCTTGAACTGGATCGTCACGGCCGTTGATCCGCCCGCGGAGGTTCCCTGCACCACCGGATAGGGGTACTCGCCGCCAGCCAGGAAGCTGGCCTGTTTACCGTCGGCCGCTATCACATTCGGCTCCGCCAGCACTTCTACCACGCCCTTGGTCTCAAGCGCCTCCAGCGTGGCGCCAATGTTGTGCCCGGGAAGAAACGCAAACACGTTCAGATCGTTTGACGTGCTTGCTGTGGCTGAGGTGCCCGATGCCGAACCTCCTCCAACCGCTCCCCCCGATACAGTGACTGGCGAAAACTGCCCCGTGGACACCGCGCCCAGCACGTTGCCGAGCCCCGTGCTGAAAATGTTGATCCCGAGCTGCTTCTCCAGGCTGCGGTCCACGCTGGCAAAGCGCACCTTGAGCAGAATCTGCGGAGCAGACTTAGGCACATCGACGTCCAGCAGGTTCACCACCTTACCGGCCGTCTCTGCAATCTTCACTGCGCGGTCGGAGCTCGTAAGGTCCTTCACGGTGCCGCGCAGAAACAGCGTTCCGTTCGCCATCGAAACCTCGATCGGTTGCTGCGGCAGCTCTGCGCTCAGCTCCCGCCGCACGGCTTCAAGCCCGCTGTCGACCGCGGCCATGCTGGTATGCACCGAGATATTGAAGAACTGCCGCCCTCCGGTCGCGTCCCAGACGATCAGGCTCGTTTCGCCCGCTGTCTTTCCGTTCACCATCAGCTCGTTGGGGTTTACAGCGCTTACCATGGCCACGTCGCCCAGTCCTACAGCCACGCGCGCAATCGGCTTTGCCGTATCCACCAGCACTGTCTTGCCCACTTCCACCGAAAGCTCGTTCTCCGAGTCCTGAAAACTTCCCGGTTCGGCGACGGCATGACCCGCTCCCGATGCCGATGCGATCGCCGCATGGCTGGCTGCGGCTTGGTTTGCTGCGGCCTGGCTGGCTGCAGCGTGAATGGCGTCCGGCGCGGCCTGCGCGCGAGAAGCGCGACTGGCGCAGAGCGCCCATGACAGTCCTGCAAGTCCGGCAAAAATGATTGCAGCTTTTGTCTTCACTGCTGCCCTCCGGGAATTGGAAACTTTTCTACGCTCGTCGCCGAGCCATTCATGACTACGATCGAGTACGCCTTGTGAACGGGAGCTCCACGCCTGACGGGCGCCGAAACCGGCACGCCGAACAGCTGCGTCATCTCCGTGCTCTGCACCTGCGCCACCTTGGTGTCGAGCGGGTTGCGCAGTACAAGCTGGATTTTCGTCTGATTGCTGCTGGCCAGGCTCAGCGTCTCGGCCTGATCGGGCGTCACCAGCAGGTTCACCACCTGCACCTGCTGCGGCTTGCCTTCGGCATCCTTCTGAATGTCGGTGCCGGCAGAAAGCACCTCGATGTTCTGAAGCACCGTCTTGGTCATCGTGTTTTGCTGGTTTTGGCCCGGCGGATTGCCCGATACCAGAACGTCCACGCGCATGCCCGGCGTGGCAAAACCAGCAAGGCCCACCACTTCATCCACCTTCACCGCGCAGGCGCGCATGCCAGCCGGAATCGTTGCAGCCAGACCACCCCCCGATCCCATCGGTGCCAGTCTGCTGTCGAAGATCGGCTCGCCCTGGCTAATCTCCGAGATCACTCCGCGGCCGATCGCGTACTTGGGATCAGTTAATGCGCCCTTGGGCACGCTGTCGGCAATTGACACCGTCGTCAGGTCTGGTGCCGCAATGATCGTCCCGATCGGCAGGTCCCGCGATGCTGCCACAACCTTGGTCGTTGCAGCAGGTCGCGCCGCCGCCATCCGCGAGCCCACAGCCCGGGCCACCACCAGTGCGCAAATGCCAGCGATCACGGCCGAGACCAACAGTACAGAAATAAGTCGTCGATTCATTTCAGTCTTCCAGTGCCAACAGGCCGTGCCGGCGGTTCCCTTCGATCCTTCCGCTCCGGCCCATCGCGGCATTGCTGCGTTTCGTTGTGTGTCGCACGCCGCTCACCATTGAAGACGGTGAGTCTGAAGGGGTTGCGCGCGGTTCAAGTGTATGCGGGTGCGGCTTCGGCGTTTTCTTCGAATCGGACTGGCCGGGCAGCTGGTTACCAAAAGTGCTACGGGTGGGGAAAGAGTTCGTTTTTGAAAATGCAGGAATCGCTAATATAAAAACAGAAAGCGTAGTCAATTGTTTTCTTCGGGCGCCATCCTGCGCCGGTTGCATCCTGGGGTTGTTTACCCGGCGCCTGCAGCCGTTCGGACCAAGCCCGGGCAAGGGGTTCCGGGCCGCATGTCCTCTCCCGCCGTTACTCTCTTTTCTGAAACGATCGACACCAGCCGCGGGCCTGTAACCCTGGCCCTTTCCGCGCTGATTCATGTCGCCGTCATTGCTCTGATTTCGGTCGGCATTCTCTTCGCGCCCAAACTCGAAACCCGTCCCGCCGAGCGTTACACCTTGCGAACGCTCGATCTGCACTACCTCACGCCGCCCGTGAACCACGCGCGCAGGATCGTCTATCCTGGCCCGAATCACACCCCACATGCCGCAGCACCGGCGCATCATTCCGGCGGCAGCGCCCCTCCGCCGCCCCAGACGGCCAAGGTGCAGATCGGTCCGCAGACACTCATTCAGCCCGATCTCGCCAAGCAACTGGCGATCAAGGAAGAGCTGCCCATTCCGAAGATGCTCATTTGGACGCCGCCCGTGAAGGTCGTCCAAAAGATCGTTGCGCCCCCGCCCAAGCCGAATACTGCCGCCGAAGCTAAGCCCTTGCTCGAGACGCCCAATCATGAGGCCAATCTCGCGGACGTTAATCTCGCTGCCACCCTCGCTCAGACCGTAAAACTGCCCATGATGCCCAGCACCACCACTCCGATTGTGGTGCACGGCCCTAAGCTGCCGCAGTCCGCGCCCTCTACTGTTTCCCAGGTAACCGCTCCGCCCACGCCCGCTGCAATCCTCTCGGCCTCTGACCTGCTCATGAACGACGGCACCGCCGATCTGCCTCCCGTGAACGAGTCGGCGCGCGCCGACTTGTTCACGCAGCTTGATCCCGGTCTCGCGTCCGGCGACGGAGCGGGCTCCGGAATCGGCAAAAATCCAGGCGCAGGGCAGGGAAGCACCGCGGCTGGCTCGGCGCAGCCGGCCAATTCCGCCGATGGCCAGGGCGACGACGTCGCGACCCAGATCACTATGCCCATGAACGGTGAATTCGGCGCCGTCGTCGTGGGCGCGGCGCTTGACGATCAGTTTCCCCATGTTGCCGGTGTCTGGAGCGGCCGCGTGGCCTACACCGTTTACCTGCACGTGGGCCTGGCGCGTAGCTGGATCCTCCAGTACTCGCTGCCCAGCGCTGCCGACGCCACTCAGGCCGGAAATGCCCAGCGGCTCGAAGCCCCCTGGCCGTACAGCATCGTCCGCCCGAACCTCGCCCCCGGCGATATCAGTGCCGACGCCCTGCTGGTGCACGGATTTGTGAATCAAGCCGGCCAATTCGAAGCCCTTTCTATCGTTTTTCCCCAGGCCTTTCCCCAGGCCCAGTTCGTGCTTCAATCTCTTGCCCGCTGGCAGTTCCGTCCGGCCACTGAAAACGGCCGCAACGCCAGGGTTGAAGTGCTCCTTATCATTCCCGAAGAACTGGATTGACAATGGACGGAGGGCCGCATTGAAGCCGCCCTCCGCCATGGTCAAAGTGAGCTACTGGGTATAAGTCGCGGCGTGGTCATGTTGTTAACGATCTCTTGAAAGATCTGTGTCAACTTCGTGAATTGCGCGTTAGTCGTCGAAGTCGCCTTGCAGCCGTCGCCATCATCGGAATAGAAGTTTGCCGATGACGAGGCCATCGCCGCTAGTGCCTGGCATGGGTTGTCGCCGGCTCCCCAGGTTGCCCACCACGTCGACGGCGTCGAGTAGCTGTACGTCGCATCCGAAGTGCAGTAGCCGGACTTGTTCTCCGAACCATACCCGATCGTGATCACCTTGGTCCCGGCGCCCGCCGCTGCTATCGCCGCCTGCACCGCCTGGCCGCATTCGCCATTAGCGGATGGATAGGTGGTGCTGGTCGAATTGTTCCAGGGAACCCCGTTCAGGCTGTTCGTGGAAGAAGGCTGCAAATCGCTCGAAGTAGAGATCGTCTTATTGCTGGTGCTGCAGCCGCCACTGCCGGTGCAGCTGACGGTGGCCGAAGCGTCACCGTCCGAGAGAATGATCATCGCGTTCTGCGATCCCTTATTCGCCGTTTGTTGCGTCACCAGGTCCGACTGCGCCTGGTAGACCACCTGCGCGTAATACGTGCCCGCGCCGCCCGGCGCCTGGATGCCGCTGCAACTCGTTCCCGTGTACCCCGTCGCCTTAACAATGTTGGCGCTTGTGTTCAGCGTCGTGACCGCGTCGCTCGTCCGGTAATTATTCGAGTAAGGAATGATCTGATACGTGTAACCGGTGTTGCCGGAAGGGGAACCGGAATCGAGAGTAGGAACCCAATAGTAGCCGTGAGTGGGATTGCCGCTGCCGCCGTCGCAGTAATCGTAGGGAGCCGTAGTGCTCGTTACCGGAGGAAATACATACAGCGACACGTTATCTACAGCGGCTACGCCGTTTGTGGTGCAGCTCTCGCCCAGTTGGCAGGGCTGCAAATCATCAAGCAGTGATTGGACGCCCTTGATTGCGCAGGAAATCTGCGTTCCACTGCACTGGGCGCCGCTGTCCTGGTCGCTCATCGATTTGGTCGTATCCAGGATGATTGCGATGTTCCACGGCGAGTCCATTCCGCCGCGCATCGCCGCCATCGCTGTGTAGGAAAGATTGAAGGTCTTGAACCCGAACAGGCCGGCGAACCACGAAGGCACCTTTGCCGTCTGCGTCACTTTGATGGCATTGGAGCCTCCGGTGCCCCCGCTCGAGGTCTCACAGGCTATGTTCATGGCTGTCACCGTGCTCGAACATACGAATGTGGGTGTGACCGTGACATTCGTCAGCAGCGATGTTGTGTTCAGTCCCGCCACGCCGTTCACCGTAGCCGAACTGTACGTATTTACATTGTCCGTAGCCAGTGTTGTGTTCGGCATGGCAGCGGCTCCGGCGAGCGCAGCCGCATTGGTCGACGCCTCCAGTTTCTGGTACGCATAATATGCGTGTCCAGTTTCCACCGAGACTCCACCAAGGCCGATAAAAGCAGTCAATCCCATCACCAGGATCACGAGCGCCTGGCCCCGCTCATACTTCCACAAATGGCCCAGAAAATCGCGTGTCCGTTTCATAGATTCGCTCCTTTCAATACATCAACGCAGATCCCGTCGAAGTTATATTGCTCGCCGGACTGACATCCAGAATTGGCAACCAGGTGTAGGAATAAGTCACTGTCAGTTCGACCGGTTCATTGGTGTCCATTTCTGCCGACCCTGCAGTACAGCTAAAACTGCTCCCCTGCGTCGGCCCGTAGGAGTGGGCCGTGCCGGTGGAGTCCGTAATTGACAGCGTGTAAGTCAGCTTTGATGCCGTCCAGTTCGGCAGCGCCCCGGTCATTGAGGTCACCGCTGAAGCGCACGGATCGCTGATCAATCCTGCCTCCTCTGCGAGCAGTACCGAGGTGTTTGCCGTCGCATAGCCCAGCTCCTGAGAGTTGTAAAGCGCCAGGCAGCACGAGGCTGCGCCGGTCAGTACAATCAACATCAGGGGTAGCACCATCGCAAACTCCACCAGCGCCGACCCATCGTCACCGACCAGGTGCAGTCGCCGCAGGATGCCCCCGCGCTGGTTGCCTGGTTCTTCACGCAGCTTGCTCCATTCTCCGGACGCGGAAGTCCGAAGCCGCAACAGCCGCCGCATTCCGCTTCCCATCGTGCTCATTCCGTCCACCTCCCGGCCGCATTAAGCCGTTCAACCGTCGTGCTTCCAGCGCGAACAGCGCCGGTTCTAGCTGCCCTTCTTCAACTGCTGCAGGAACCGCTCGAACTCCTTTCGGTCGGCCACCGCTGGTGCTGCACCGGTCTGCTTACCGTTCTTGTCCTCGGCCAGCACAAATTGCAATCCCACGCCGTCGTGGCCCCAGCGCACTGCGCGCGACAAAACCGCAATCGACCGCTCCGCCATTTCCTCGCCCTTATCGGTCCGTTGCAGGATCATGAGCACCAGCGTTCCTGGATACCACCGCTCCTCAGTGACCACATACAGCCCCGAGGAACTGATGTCGCGAATCCCGTGCGCCTCCGGCGCAGCCCCGTTCCAGTAGTAGGCGGCCACCCCCGGTGCAGCTTCCCGCGGGGCCTTACGCGGGTCAGGCGACCACCACCGCTCCAGCCACCTGCGCGGCGCCCTCGGCGCCCTCGCTTCCGGCTTGGCCAAACCCATTACGTGGCGCTGCGCGGCTCCTTGCCGCAGCTCGAGTTCCAGCATCCCCGGGCCGTCGCTCCACAATGGCTGCTCGCGCAACAGTGCTGCGCTCTCCACTTGCCCCGCGCTGCGCCCGCTCGCCAGCCGCTCCAGGCGGCTCTCCATCTCCTCGGCCGCGCACACCACCAACTGGTCGCCCACCTGCGTCTGCGATGAATAAATCGAGTGCGCCGGAAGCACCAGCACACTGGCAGGCTTCGGGCTCGATGACTTCAGACCGAACCTCGGATACGATTCGACCGCGTCCAGCACCCGGCCCTCTTCGTCCAGATACAGCACATCGAGCGGTGCCGGCAGCTCCTGCGTGGGAAGACCCCGGAACGGCGCGATCCACAACCCCTCGCCCGACCTGAGCCCCAGCGCCTTTATCCGCTCGGCCACCGCCACGTGGGACAGGTCGGCGCCTGCCACCTCAAGGCCGAGAAAACACTCCCGGGTTTGGTTGTACGCGCACAGCTTGCGCGCTTCCATGCTTCCTCTCTTCTCTATCGCAACGGCTGCCGAAAAAGTCCCCGCAGACCCCATCGTCCGGAGGTCTTCGTCACTGTACGCTGGCGCTAGTACCGGTTCCATCACGTGCATCTGGGAACTCCTTCAGCTTCGTTTCCGTACGATGAGTGCCCCCAAAGGACACAACTTCCCGTTTCCGTTTTCCGGCCAACTCGCCCGCCAATTCCGGAGAACGCCAATGGCCGGAAATTCGAAATGCAATCCGCCCCGCGGCCGTTACCGGCCGCGCAGCCTCAGTTTTTTAGCTCCCCTACTTCACCCGCGTGCGGCGGCGCTGAATCAGCAGACCCAGAACCACCACGAACAGAACAGCGGCGACGACCCGAACAATTGTGGTATCCATCGAATGTTTTCCCTTCCCCGTTTAAACTTTCGTTTGTTAATCCGCGCCGGCGCCGGTTCTCAAAGCCGGCTGCCGGCCGAATCCCTTCGCGGCGCTTTAAGCGCTGTAGCGCTCTGATGTGGCTTGAGCTTTGCTATGTGCCGCGCTCCTGTTGCCGTGTGCTTACTTCACGCGTGTGCGGCGCCGCTGCACCAGAAGGCCCAGCACAATGACGAATAGAACACCGGCAGCTATCCGGATCATCATCGTAGGTTCCATCTTTACCCTCCCCTCCAATCGCTCGCCCTAATGCCCGAGCAATTGTTTAAATGCTTCCGACATCTGGATGGCGGCCGGCCCCAGCGTTACCACGAACAAGGCCGGAAAAATGAAAAAAACCAGAGGAAATATCAACTTGACGGAGGTCTTCGCTGCCTGCTCCTCCACATGTTGCACGCGCTGCGTCCGCAGAGTCTCAGCATGCACCCGCAGAGTCTTGGAAACGCTTGTGCCCAGCTGCTCAGCCTGCACCAGCATCGACACCATGTTGCGCAATCCCTTTTCGTCGGTGCGATCGGCCAGGTTTCTCCATGCATCGGACCGCGGCCGGCCGGCGCGTTGTTCGAGCACCACAAGGCTCAGTTCGTCGCACAGGTCCGGCTGCGCCCGCTTCAGTTCCTCGGAGGTGCGTATCGTCGCCTGATCCAGGCTCAATCCTGCTTCCACGCAGACCACCATCAGATCCAGCACATCGGGCAGTCCCTTGCGAATTCGCTGCTGCCGCTTCGTGATCATCTTGCCCAGCACAAAGTCCGGTCCAATGAACCCTATACCCAGGCAGGCGGCGTAGACGAAGAACGCGTTCTTGTGTACCAGGCCGCTCGCGAGCGCAATCGCACACAGCGCCACCGGCGCCAGCACCTTGGATCCGTAAAAAATCTTCACCGCCTGGTCCGAGCGATGGCCGGCGCGGATCAGCCGAAGCTGTTGCACCGATACTTCTTCCTTGCTCTTGGGCAGAACCTTTTCGAGCTGCCCCATCACCGTACCCAGCGAAGACTTGGTTTGCGCAACCAGGTTCTTCTTTTCCTTCTTCTGCTGGGGAAGCACGAACTTCTGAATGCGCGAGAGCATGGTGCTGCGGTTGAACACCAGCATTCCGGCGCTGGCCGCCAGCAGAAACACCGCGCAGAAACTCACAATCACGATCAACATATTGGTCTGCCTATGCCTGCCTACACATCAATGTCTACGATCCGGTTAATCACAAAGCCGCCCAGCGCAATCATCCCCGCTGCGGTCCACAGCAGCTCGATGCCGATCTTGCGATGCCACAGGATGCTCATCATCTTCGGGTTCACGAAATACATGGCTATGCCCAGCACCACCGGCACCAGGGTCAGCACCCAGCCGGTCATTCGTCCCTGCGCCGTGTGCGTCTTAATCTGCCGTTTCAGCCGGTAGCGCTCGCGGATTAGGTTCGATGTCTTATCCAGCACTTCGGCCAGGTTGCCGCCGCTTTCTTTTTGGATCATGATCGCCGTCGATACCATGAGCACGTCCTGCAGCGGCACGCGCGTGGCCAGGTTATCGAGCGCCGATTTCATCTCCAGCCCGTAGTTCTGCTCTTCAAAGCAGATCCTGAACTCGGGGCCTACCGGTTCTGCGCATTCGCGCGCCACCAGCCCCATCGCCGCCACCAGGCTGTGGCCGGCGCGCAGCGCGCTCACCATCAAATCCAGCGCCTCGGGCAGGCCCTCCTCGAACTTATTGAACCGCCTGCCGCGCTTAAACATCACAAAGCCCAAGGGCGCCGCTCCAATCAGCGCGCCGGCCACGAGCGCCGGCAGCAGCAAGCCCGTCACAGATTCAACCGCATAGGCAGTAAGCACAAAGCAGGCGGCCGTCATCGCCAGCAACCGTCCCGGGCTCCAGTCCAGCTGCGCCTGGCTCAGCGTGCGGCGCACGTAAGGCACCAGCTCCAATTGGTGCAGCCTGCTGTTCAGCCAGGGGATGCTGCTCACCGTCTCTTTCTTGCGCAGGTCCACGACCGGCTCAAGCGACTCGCGCACCTCTGTCCGGATCGCAGACTCCAGCGTCTCGAGCGCCTCCTGCGAGTCCTTCGAGGGCATGAGCGACTTGGCGATCAGCGGGAGCGCCACTACAACAAACACGCCCAGAAACGTCAATCCAAAAATCAGCAGCATGCTCCAGCCCTCCTTTCTCTCTTCTTTCTTGCCGTCACCTGTTAGTTGACCAGCGTTTCCTTCTCAAACAACGTGGGCGGCACTATCAAGCCAGCTACCTTCAGCCGCTCGACAAACCGCGGCCGGATGCGCGTCGGCACGAATGCCCCAATCACGCGCCCTTCCGGACTGATGCCCTTCTTTTCGAACTTGAAGATCTCCTGCATGCTGATCATGTTCTCTTCCATGCCGGTGATCTCGGCAATGGAGGTGATCTTGCGCGACCCGTCGCTCATGCGGTGTGCCTGCACGATGATAGTGACGGCCGCGGCGATCTGCTGCCGCACCGATTTCTCCGGCAGGTTCATGTTGCTCATCGCCACCATCGATTCCAGACGGGAAATGGCGTCGCGCGGCGTGTTGGCGTGGACGGTGGCCATCGAGCCCTCGTGACCGGTGTTCATGGCCTGCAGCATGTCGAAGGCCTCTTCGCCGCGAACCTCGCCCAGGATGACGCGGTCGGGCCGCATACGAAGGCTGTTGATCAACAGTTGCCGCTGGCGGATCGCGCCCTGCCCTTCGATGTTCGGCGGCCGCGTCTCCAGGCGCACAATATTCTCCTGCGCCAGCCTCAGTTCGGCCGCGTCTTCGATGGTAACTATCCGCTCGTTGTTGGGAATCGACTGCGACAGGATGTTCAGAAGCGTGGTTTTACCGGAGCCGGTGCCGCCCGAGATAACAATGCTGATCCGCGCTCGCACCGCCGACTGTAGCACCTCCATCATCTCCGCAGAGATGCTGTTGTTCTGCACCAGCTGGGAGCCGGCGATCGGGCCCGTGCCGAAGCGGCGGATTGATACCGATGGCCCATCGAGCGCCAGCGGCGGAATGATCGCGTTCACGCGCGAACCGTCGGGCAGGCGCGCGTCGACCATCGGCGACGACTCATCAACGCGTCGGCCTACGCGCGAAACAATGCGGTCGATGATCTGCAGAAGGTGCCGGTCGTCGCGGAAGCTCGTGTTCACCCGCTGCAACAGTCCGCCCTTTTCTACGAACACGTGGTCCTTGCCGTTGACCAGGATGTCGGAGATCTTGGCGTCACGCAGCAGCGGCTCCAGCGGCCCCAGCCCGAACACTTCATCCAGCAGGTCGGACTGGATCCGCTCCTGCTCGTCGAAGTTCAGCGGCACGCGCTGATCGGCCATGATCTCTTTCACGATGCCTGAGACCGCCTGGCGCGCCTGTGCCGAATTGACGCGCGACAGTTTCTCGAGATCCAGCTTTGCGATCAGCGTCTTGTGAATTTCCGCTTTATACTTGTCCAGACTCAGTAGTTCCACAAAGAACCTTTCGGAAAAACGTGATTCAAAAAATCAATCCTGACTCCATGTGGCGAAAACTCCACAATAGTGAAACGCTCATCGTCCTCAGCCGAATAGGCTGAAGCCCTTCTTTTTCCCTTTTGCCTTCGGCTCACCTTCCGGCTGCGGGTTCACCGCATTCGCCATCTCCCTGATCATCCGCGCCACCGCCGAATCGCCCAGCACCACGGGGGTCGCATTGAGCTGCATCTTGCGCAGCAGCGCATGATCGTTGGGAATCTTCCACTGCGCAGGCCGCGTCAGCGCCTGCGTAACGTGCTCCTCGCGGATGTTCAGCGACTTCTCGCATCGGTTCAGCACGATCTCCAGCTTTGGTCCCGCCCGCCCAGATCCCTGTGACGGCATCTGCGAGAAGACCTGGCTGATCAGACGGTTCGCGTTGCGCAGCTCCGGAACCCCTGCCTGCGTCACCAGGTAAATTGCAGAGGCCTGTTCGTAGGGCGCCGTTCCACCTGAGTTAATCCGCGAGCCCAGGTCGACAACCACGTTATCGAACTGCTGGCGTGCCACCATGAGCAGCTTTTCGACCGCCTCGCCACTCGGCTCGGAATACGGAAACTTGCCCGGTGCCTGCAGCACACAAAGGCCGGAGCTGTGCTCCACTACCAGCCTCGACAAAAAAGCTCCGTCCAGCCGCTCGGCCGCTTCCAGTGCGTTCACCGTCGAATACTCAGAGATGATGCCGAGGTTCAGCGCTGCATCGCCCAGCGGCAGGTCCAGGTCGATCAGCAACGTCTTCCGTTCCGGCTGCTGTGCCAGCGCCACTGCAAAATTGCAGGCCACTGACGTCACTCCCACCCCGCCCTTGGTTCCCAGGAAGACCAGCAGCTTACCGTCTTTCCTGGTCACCGCCCCCGGCTGCCGATTGGCAACGCGCGCCAGCGCTTCGAAGATTTCCCCGCGCGAAAACGGCGCCTCCAGAAACTCCCGCGCCCCGGCCCGCATGCAACGCACCAGCAGGTCCGGGCTGGCGTTCGCCGAGTACGCCATCACCGTCGCTCGGCCTGGCGCGCCGATGCGCTTGACCAGCTCCAGTGCGTAATTGGAATCGCCGTCCAGATCGATCAACGCAACGTGGTACTGCTCATTGACCATCTGGGCCAGGTCGTTCGACCCCGATGAAAACGTGGAGAACTGGCGCACCAGGTTGCCGGGCTGTTCGGAGAACGCTCTGACCGCCGCCGCGCGCCGGTCGGGGTCCGGTCCGATCACCGCGATCGCCAGATCGCCCGATTCAGACCCGTGGGAATTCGGTACGAGATAGGGCGCTGCTGTCAACCTCTGTTCACTGCTCTGGGGCGCAGCATTGCTGTCGAACGAGTGCGGCGGCGATTTAAATCCTGGTAGCGCGTTCGACATTTCCCATTCCTCGCTTCAACGAGCAAAAAACGAAAGCAGTGTTCCTACCGCGATGGCCGGTCCGTAAGGCATCTTGCGCCGCAGCGGAGTAGTACGGCGCTCTGGCTTCAGTTCGGATCCCTGTTCTGATTCCGGATCGGGTGCTGGCACAGATCCTGTGCCATCCGTCCGCTTCCACCGTCCCCAAATGCCTGTCACGATCAGGTTTCCCGTATCCTCGAACAGCTCCTTCGAAAATCCGCTCGTTATAGCCCAGGCCATTGCCATAAGCCCGCCCACCAGCGCGGTAAGAATTACCGCGATCACCAACTGGCCGGGACCGATCCAGGCGCCGATGGCCGCGCACAGCTTTACATCGCCCGCGCCCATGCCGCCCAGCCAGAAAAGAATCCCGTAGATCAAAAGCCCCAGCGCCGCCCCTTCCGCGCTTGTCGCGAGCCCGTGCCAGCCGTGCAACCACACTGAAACCGCCAAACCCGCCCCGAGAAACGGCACGGTCAGCCAGTTGGGAATGCGCCGCCACATCAGGTCCGTGGTCACGGCCACCACCAGCGCTGCCAAGGTTGGCCACCATGCGAACGATTGCATAGCCACGTGCATCTGCGGCGCTCCTTTCCGGCCCGGTTAAGCGGGATTACCTTAAAAGAAGGCAATTGTTCGGCCAAATTGACGCGTGGAAAAACCGCCTGAATCCAGTTGCTTACAGGCACGTCCTAGGTGACTGTACACGCCTGTTTACTCTTTGGTGTCCCCCAGTGAAGCACTCCGTATACACACTTTGCTATTAGTTCGGATCATTTCCGCGATCTCGGCTTCGTTTCCGCACTCCCGCAAAAATCCCTATCAGGCCGTCCTCGGCCGCCATATCGCTCCTATTAGCAATCTCAAGATTTCAAAGGTAATCCAGCGCGTGCTCCCAGACCGACGTGCCATCAGTTCCCGCGCCGAAAGAGGCAAATGGAGATCTGACCCGGTGGAGACCGTCCATACTTTCGTAATCTGGACTCAATTACCGAAGCTCCGTACCTTAGAACTCACGTTAAAAGTTGGGATAAACCCTGTGATTGCCTGGAATCGCTATCAGGAATCCGGAGTTTCCCGGCCTTGAGGATCAAGTCTGTAAGTCGCAGTAAACAAATAAGTAACGAGCTATGCAGTTCTAAGAGTTCGTGTCGAACTCTCTCCGACCTCGGGTCCCCATTTTGTCCGGATTCTGAGGAATCGCTGTCTCGCTTTTCCGCTTCTGCGGGTCGGCATTTCTTGAACGGCCAGCTTTTCAGGCGCGCTGATTGCCAGGATCTCCTGGAGTAGTAGGACCCCCTGGCTTGGTAGGACAAAACAGCAACTGGACTGAAGCTGCTGATTTCCGACGAAGAAGATAAATCATCTTCATCCCGGAGCGGCCGTATGGATGAACGCGAGATGGGAAGCTCGCACAACCATGATCACCATCGGACTATATTCAGAAGATAGGGCGCTGCAACCTCTTCTTTCTTCGGCCTTGGGCAAAGATTTCAAAGTCCTCCTCGAGTCGGACGGCGAAGGGATGGACGATCTGATCCTTGCCGGCGGTTGCGAGGTTATGATCCTCGACGTGCATTCGGGCCTGCGTTCCGACCCGCATTCGGACCCCCAATCACAACGCGCTTCGCTTCAGCAGCGCATCGTCTCTGCCCAGCGCCTCATTGCTTCGCAGGTTCCGGTCATCATCATGGCCGATGACAGCCTCCGCTCCACGGCCTTCGAACTGGTTCGCTCCGGTGCCTTCGCGTATTGCCGGCGTCCGCCCTCCATCCGCGACTTGAAAACGATGCTCAGCCGTGCTGCTGAAACCAGCACCCTCAAGCGTCAGGTCACCACCGCCCAGCGCAGCCTCGAAGATCCCGGCTCCTGCGATGCCCTCATCGGCTCCAGCACGCAGATGCAGCGTGTCTATCAGCTCGTCCGCAGCGTTACCAATCTCAACGCCGCGATACTCGTCACCGGCGAAAGCGGCACCGGCAAGGAACTCATCGCCCGCGCCATTCACAACCTCGGCACGCGCTCAAGCAAGCCATTCGTCGCTGTTTCCTGCGGCGCCATCCCCGAAACCCTCATCGAGTCCGAGCTTTTTGGTCACGAGAAAGGTGCCTTCACCGGAACAGTAGGCGCTCGCGAAGGCTATTTCGAGCAGGCTGCCGACGGCACGCTCTTCCTCGACGAAATTGGTGACCTCAGCCTGCTTACCCAGGTCAAACTGCTGCGCGTCCTGCAACAAATGGAGTTCAGCCGCCTGGGCTCGAGCAAGCTCATCCCCCTGCGCGCCCGGCTCATCTTCGCCACGCACCAGGATCTGACCAAGCTCGTCGCCGAAGGCAAATTCCGCCAGGACCTCTACTACCGCATCAACGTCATGCGCATCGAGTCCCCGGCCCTGCAGGAGCGCGCAGAAGACATCCCGGCTATCGCCAACCACTTCCTGCGCCGTTACTCCGAGACCTTCCAGAAGCCCATGGAAGCGATCGAGCCCGAAGCTATGGCGATGCTCGAGAGCTACGCTTGGCCGGGCAACGTCCGCGAGCTTGAGAATGTGATGCAGCGCGCCATCATCCTCGCGCCCGGCTGCACGGTCCGCGCAGCGGACCTCAGCCTGAACGTCGCCGAAGAGGAGACATCAGCCGTTTTCAACGACGTTGTTAACATCGGCGATTTCCAGCCGGCCAGTACCTTCGAGCGTCAGCTTCAGGACTACAAAGTCCGCCTCGCCGTCGCCGCAGTCCGCGATAACAAGGGCAACAAGACACTCGCCGCCCGCCGCCTCGGCATCTCTCGCGCTTATCTGCACCGCCTCATCCGTCTCGCCGAGCCCGAAGCCCCGCTCGAAACCCCAATCTTCGATCAGGATCTTCGCGAAACGGCCATGGCGTAACCGAAGCAGTTCGCAGTACGAAGCGAAAAGAGAGCTCGCCCAACGGCAAGCTCTCTTTTTTTTGAAGCTAAATGCCGACCGCCGGAAAGAGCAGGGACCTTCAGATCCCAGAAAAATCTCCTGGAAAGAATCAAGAATGACTACTGGCTGGGGAGGCTCTCGTAAAGACCCCATCGTCGGTCGCACCTCCGCAGATTCTGAGTATGCGTTGAGCCGGGCTCGCCCATGAGCGATGCCACCTCGCTGAGCATCGACGCGTATCATGGGATGCCTGTCAGGTTTTGGAACCTGGAGGAGAGTAGAAATCGAATCCCCACACTCCGTCTATGCGCAGCTTCTGCGGCAGAACCGCCAGCATCTTGCGGTCCAGCGCAAATGGGACAGATTTTTCGGATATGCGAAGCTCGCCATCGGTGCTTTCGCAATTTTCGCCATTGTGCGGTTTCTCCATGAACTTCACGGGTTCAGCCCCATCCTGGCAACAATTGTCGTTTTTGCCATTTTTGCGGTAATGCATGAGCAGGTGCTCTCGAGAATTCTGAAGATCGACGCTCTGATTGCTTATTACGACCGAGGGCTCGCGCGGCTTGAGAACCGATGGGCCGGGATGGGAGAAGGCGGAGAGCAATACATCGAGGAAGCCCATCCCTATTCGCGAGACCTCGATCTGTTTGGGCGTGGATCCCTGTTTGAATTGCTCTGCACCTTTCGCACCCGTGCGGGACAGGATAGATTGGCGCACTGGCTGCTTGAGCCGGCTCCCTTCGAAGAAATCAAAGCCCGCCAGTGTGCGGCACAGGAACTGAAAAACCGCATCGCGTTCCGCGAAGAACTTTTCACGGCTGGCAACCGGGTTCGCATGGGCCTCCGCCCCGAATTGCTGGCAGCCTGGGCGGAGCAGGAACCTCTACCCAATCATCGGAATATAGAAGTCTCGGCGATCGCGTTGGCGGTTCTTTGGGTTGCGAGCATTGCTTTCGCGTTCGCAATCAAATCCTATGATCCGGTTCTATTGGTTTCATTCATCAATCTTGTCGTGAACCGTAACTTGAGAAAGCGGCTGGATACTTCCATTTCTAGTACCGAAGCAGCGACGGACGATCTCGATCTGCTGGCGTTGGTTCTGCGGATTATCGAGAAGGAGAATTTTGAAAATGATCGGCTGCGCGATCTCCAGATTTCTCTTACCTCAGGTGTAATCTCGGCTTCTGCCGCCATCAGGCGGCTCGATCGAGTGACCCGAGCCTTGGAACATCGAAGGAATCTAATAATCCGGGCATTCGTCGATCCCTTTTTGTTCTACACAGTGCTTTGCGCTCTGCAGGCCGAATCGTGGCGGAACAAGTTTGGCGCAATGATCCATCTATGGCTCGCGGCGGTCGGCGAAATGGAAGCGCTTGCGGCAATTTCGTGCTATGCGTTTGAGCATCCAGGCGACGCATGGCCGGAATTCTGCGAGGAAAGGCCTCTTTTTGAAGCCGAGATGCTGGCGCATCCCCTGCTCCCTGAACAGCAGGCAGTAAGAAATGACGTGAGACTTGGCGGCGGCTTGCGATTGATCATCCTAAGCGGGCCAAACATGTCAGGGAAGAGCACATTCGTGCGAGGACTCGGCATGAATGCGGTGATGGCGCAGTGTGGCGCACCCGTCCGGGCCAGGAGCCTGAAAATGTCAAGGCTCGCCGTAGGAGCCTCAATCTGCGTTCTCGATTCCCTGCAGGGCGGTTTTTCCCGTTTCTATGCCGAAATCAAGCGGCTCAAGATAATCTCCGATCTGACCACAGGCCCGATCCCCGTGCTTTTTCTGCTCGATGAGCTTCTCGCAGGAACGAATTCCCATGATCGGCTTCAAGGATCCGAACTGCTTGTCCGAACATTCGTCCAACACGGTGCAATGGGATTAGTGACAACACACGATCTGGCCCTTGCCCGGATTCCGGAAAACATGAATGGTCAAGCACGCAATTATCATTTTGACGATCGCCTCGAAGAGGGGAAGCTTCTCTTCGACTTCAAGCTGAAAGAGGGCGTCGTGCAGAGCAGCAATGCCTTGCTGCTCATGAACTCGATAGGTCTGTTGAATCACTGAATGAACCCGATCGCGATCAGTTTTTGGAGCCTATCGTCCGGCGATTGCGGATGCCCCACCCTCGCGGCGTTTCTGTTTTTCCCGTTAGGTGGAATAGACAAATGATCGCTCATGAAGAGTGGGGCGGTGCGAAGATACCGAGCCCGTACACGAAGAAACACTCGGAAGAACCAGGGCCTTCAGGTCCCTGAAGCCGAGCCATCAAAAGTCACGTTGTCATCCTGAACGAGTGCGCGAAGCGGACGAGCGAAGGATCTGCGGTTGCTTTTTACCCAGTACGCCATCTGAGCCGGCGTCTGCACTAAAGACAACAGAGCCGGGATAATCCCCGGCCCGCTAGCACCGCTCACTCCACTAGCACCGCCGACTACAGGTGCCGGTTATACGCCGGCGGCCCCGCCATCACCATCCCGCTCTTCTGCCGGCCATGGATATACCAGCAGAACCACGAGCTCTCGTGCGCTGCTGCGTCGTCAGGTGCAGCCAGATCGGAGTAAACGAGATTTCCGTAGAGAAAGATCTTCTCTTCCCACTTCTCAATCCGCGCTAACTGCTCTTTGCTCCCGGCCACGCGTTGCACATCGGCTCGGCTGAAAGCCGCAATCTCGGTCGACTCACCGGGCAGCAGGATCATGGGATCGGCCGGCGCCACAGGGGTTTTCGCGTACTCTGGCGCGGCCGGCAGGTGCGCCTCGTCCACTGCGATCGCAACCTCGTCCACCATGGACACCACGTGCGCCGGGCCGCGTCCGCGGTTGGTTGCGATCACCGAGAATGCATTCTCAATGCTCTGTGAAGGCCGCACGCTCATCAGGATCCACGGCCTCTCGGCGCGCGCTATTGCCTTCGCGTGCTCCAGCGCCGCCCGCGCGGCTTCGGCCGCAGCCTGCGCCGCCTCCTCGCTGTAGCGCGTTTGCCGCTCGATTTTGCGCAAAAGTGCAAGCGCCAACAGCATGGCCACGTATCCCAGCACGACCAGCACGAGGTTCGCGCCCCACGCAACGCGCTGCTGCCACGTCCACGGAGCCGGCGCAGGAGCCGGCGTAGCAATCGAAATATGCTGCGGCTGAAAATCGCACGAGCCGCCCGCGCATTGATTCGGCGTCTGATTCGGCGTTGCTGTTTCCGGCTGCGCAGCTTGCGGCCGCGCGGTCGAGTTCGGCCGCGCGGCAAGCGGGCTCGCCGGCCGCGCCGCCTGTGCGCGAACCACTGCCGGCAGCATCGCGGCACAAAACAGCAGCGCAACGCGCACCGCTTTTCTATGGATCATGGCGCCACTCTATCACAACTCCGTGCGCTGCAATTGTTTGCGCGCACCGTGCCGAATCTTGCAGAACAACTGGCAAATGCGCGTGCGAATCGAATGCTGACAAGCCATCGCGCAGCGCGATGAGCTGCACTTTCCGATCGCAGCAACCAGCAGCCCCCAGGACAATTCAGCCAAGAACGGACGGACACAGCCGTGATGCATTCTTTCCGCCTAGTCCCGTCTCCGCTCTCATTCATTCTTTTTTTCGTGTTTTGCGGAGCAGTCGTTCCGGTTTTCGCTCAGGACTCGGATGTTCCCGCCGTTTCCGGTCCCTCAACTTCGCCCAGCGCCGCAGATGCGCGCAGCTCCGGCAGCGCCTCCAAATCCGCGTCCGTGCCCGCCGCGGCAAAAGCTCCGGCAACCGCCGCAACTCATCCCGCACTGTTGCCAAGTGTCGCAATTGTCCCGCGCGTGCAGTCGCAAGTTGTGGTCAACGCACATCAGCAAGCGCTTGAAACCGGCCTTGCCGCGCCCTATCACGTCACCTCGGCCGAGGTGCTCTCCTCGGCCGGCACATGGGGCGACTTCACGCGCTATCTGCAACTGCTCCCTGGCGTAGTCTGGAACACCGATATGAGCAACGACGTGATGGTGCGCGGCGGCAGCCCCGAGGAAAATCTCTACGTCGTCGACGGCATCGAGGTGCCCAATATCAACCACATCTCGCTTGAAGGCACCACCGGCGGCTTTACGTCGATGCTCGATACCTCAACCCTGGCAAGCGTCGACCTGAAGGCCGGCGATTACGATGCGCGCTACTCCAGCCGTCTCTCCTCGCTGGTCGAAATTCACACGCTCGCCGGCGGCGAAAAGCAACACAGCGGTGAAGCCGACGCCGGAATCTCCGGCGTCGGCGGTTTCCTCAACCAGCCAGTCGGCAAAACCGGCAGCCTGCTGCTCTCCGCGCATCGCAGCATCCTTAACCTCGCCACCAACGATATCGGCATCAACGGCGTGCCGATCTATACGAACGGCCTCGCGCATCTCGAATGGTCGCCTGGCAGCCACGACCACATTTCCGCGCTCAGCCTCTCAGGCGCCGACTCCATCGATATGACACCGCAGCCCTGCGACCCCGGCGTGACATCGCTCGTTCAAACCCAGTACGGCGGCATGCGCTCGACCGACGGCCTCGTCTGGCAACACACGCACACGCCAAGCATTCTCTCCACCGTCACCGCCAGCTACTCAGTGCAGGGCCAGCTCATCGGGCAGCAGTTGCAAGTGCCGTTTGAGGGCGGCACAAACGCTTGCTGGAGCCACCCCTTCCAAACCTTTCCGCTTTATCAGGAGCAAACCCGCGACGGCCTCAGCACCCTTGCCTACGGTCTGCAGTTCAGCGCTGGCGCATGGCTGTTCTCGCTTGGCGAAACCGGCCATCTCGTCGAGTCCAACTACGCTGTCTCTCAGCCGCGCGGTCAGCAATCGCCTTTTAATTCCAATCCCGCCTGGACCGACGCCGACAACTTCACGCGCAATCTCATCACCGGCCAGACCGGTTCCTACGCCGAGGCCACAGCACAATTCGGCACACGCTGGACCGTGATCGCCGGCGCGCGCGAGGAAACCTTCGCCATCACCGGCGCTCATGCCTTCGATCCGCGCGCTTCCATCGGCTTGCGCATCGCTTCGCGCCAGGCGCTGCATGT